>NZ_JBFSVE010000008.1:0-105841 GCF_041467715.1 Vibrio sp. 10N.247.311.14 | reverse complement strand
TATGCAGCGGATTGCAAATCCGTGGACCTCGGTTCGACTCCGGGAGGCGCCTCCACTATTCAAAGTTGAAAGGCCAGCAGAAATGCTGGCCTTTTTGCTATCTGAAATTCTAAACCCTCATGCTATGTTCAAACTTCCACGTATGCTCTCTAATCAGTAGCACCACTAGGAACAAGCTATATCAGATCACTTTTGTGCCGGTCTTTTCCTTATGTAAACCTATCATTTGCTAAACAACCAACAGCATCTGTTAACCAATTGCGCCGTTTGTGAGTGGAATGAGTGGGGAATGGAAAAGGGCGACTGTCTTTTGCGTCATTAAATTCTTCATATTTATACATAGTTGCTCATGATCCTGTAACGCTTTCATGAGTTATTACACTTATTATGACCACAAATGAAAATGATTGTCATTTACTTGTGTTACTGCTAACCTATTGTGAAACTTTACAACATCTTATCTACTGCACGAAAGTGTATATAAAACCCCGCTAAACCTTATTAAACCTACGGTTATTCGTTTGCTTCGTATGATAAATCAGCAGATCTACCTCTTTTGTCCTACCCCTTTAGGGTAGTTCTGTTTCGTAATTGATTTACATCATATTTTCATTTTCTTTCATAATTCATTATTCGCTCAGTTAAGAAATATATAACCTTCAGGAATTCTTATGAGCAAGATGAAGCTAGTCGTAATCGGTAACGGGATGGTCGGCCATCGCTATATCGAAGATTTAGTCGAGAAGACAGACGTTGCTAACATGGACATCACAGTCTTCTGTGAAGAGCCTCGCGTAGCCTATGATCGTGTACACCTTTCTTCTTACTTTTCACACCATACTGCGGACGAACTTTCTTTAGTTAAAGAAGGCTTCTACGAGAAACACGGCATCAACATGCTGATCGGTGAGCGTGCTATTAACGTTAACCGTGAAAAGAAAACAGTTTACTCAAGTACTGGTCGTGAAATTCAATACGACAAGCTAATCCTTGCTACAGGTTCATACCCATTCGTTCCGCCAATCAAAGGTAACGAAGGTAAAGACTGTTTCGTTTACCGCACAATCGAAGACTTGAAAGCTATTGAAGCAACGGCTAAGAACTCTAAATCTGGTGTGGTTGTTGGTGGTGGTTTGCTTGGTCTTGAAGCTGCAGGCGCACTAAAAGCTCTTGGTGTAACCACGCACGTTGTTGAGTTTGCTCCAAAGCTAATGGCTGAGCAGCTTGACCAAGCGGGTGGTAACCAACTTCGTCAAAAAATCGAACGTATGGGCGTTAACGTACATACAAGTAAGAACACGCTTGAGATTGCTCCTGAAGGCACTGAAGCTCGTAACGTAATGCGCTTTGCAGACGGTACAGAGCTAGAAACTGATTTCATCGTATTCTCTGCTGGTATTCGCCCACAAGACAAACTTGCTCGTCAAATGGGGCTGGGTATTGCACCACGTGGCGGTATCGAGATTAATGATCACTGTCAAACGACAGACAAAGACATCTACGCAATCGGTGAGTGTGCGTCTTGGAACCAAACGTTCTACGGCCTAGTGGCTCCTGGTTACAAAATGGCAACGGTAGCGGTTGACCACGTTGTTGGTAACGAAAGCACATTTGAAGGTGCTGACATGTCTGCGAAGCTTAAGCTTTTGGGCGTGAAAGTAGGCTCTATCGGCGATGCGAACGGTCGTACTCCTGGCTGTAAGAGCTACGTTTACCAAAACGAAGAACAAGAAGTTTACAAGCGTCTAATCGTTTCTGAAGACAACAAGAAGCTGCTTGGTGCAGTAATGGTTGGTGACACGTCTGACTACGGTGATCTTCTACAGCTTATGCTGAACGAAATCGACCTACCAGAACACCCAGATGCATTGATTCTTCCTGCTCATGCTGGTGCTGAAAAGCCAACACTTGGCGCGGATTCTCTTCCTGAGTCTGCTGTTATCTGTTCTTGTTTCGATGTGACTAAAGGCAAGATCGCTCAAGCGGTTGCTGAAGGTCACCACACAATCGGTGATATCAAAGCAGTAACAGGCGCAGGTACTGGTTGTGGTGGTTGTATTCCACTAGTGACTTCAGTACTAAACGCTGAACTTGCTAAAGCTGGTGTTGAAGTGAAGAACGACGTGTGTGAGCACTTTGCATACTCTCGCCAAGAGCTTTTCCACCTAATTCGCATCGAAGAAATCAAAACGTTCGATGAGCTATTAGAGAAATACGGTAAAGGCTACGGCTGTGAAGTATGTAAGCCTCTAGCAGGTTCTATCCTTGCTTCTTGCTGGGGTGAACACATCCTTAAGCCTGAATTAGTGAAGCTGCACGATACCAACGACAACTTCCTAGGTAACATGCAAAAAGACGGTACTTACTCTGTAATCCCTCGTATGGCGGGTGGTGAAGTAACACCTCAAGCACTAAGCGTTCTTGCTGATGTTGCTGCTGAATACAACTTGTACACCAAGATCACAGGTGCACAACGTATCGGCCTATTTGGTGCTCAGAAAGATGACTTACCAGCAATCTGGAAGAAGTTAATCGCTGCAGGTTACGAAACGGGTCAAGCTTACGCAAAAGCACTTCGTATGGCGAAAACATGTGTAGGTTCTACTTGGTGTCGTTACGGCGTTCAAGATTCAGTTGGCCTAGGCGTGATGATCGAGAACCGTTACAAAGGCATCCGTACTCCTCATAAGATGAAGTTTGGTGTGTCTGGCTGTACTCGTGAGTGTGCTGAAGCTCAAGGTAAAGATTTAGGTATTATTGCGACTGACGCAGGTTGGAACATGTATGTATGTGGTAACGGTGGTATGAAACCCCGTCACGCAGACTTACTGGCAAGCGACCTAGACCAAGAAACGCTAATCAAGTACATCGACCGTTTCATGATGTTCTACATCCGCACGGCTGCGCCACTACAACGTACTTCGGTATGGATGGACAACCTAGAAGGTGGTGTTGATTACCTACGTGAAGTGATTGTAGACAACAAGCTTGGTATCAATGACCAACTTGAAACTGACATTGCTGGCCTAGTTGATAACTTCGCTTGTGAATGGACAGATACAATCAACGACGAAGCTCAACTTAAGCGCTTTGCACACTTCATCAATGCTGATGACCGCGATGATAACGTTGTGTTTGTTGAAGATGGTCGTGAACAACACCGTCCTGCGACATTCACTGAGAAACACCCTGAAGCCATTACTTCAAAGCATCAGGGCGACATCATTCACGTAGAATCTGTTTAAGGGGAGACGACATCATGGCATTTACCAAAGTTTGTAAGATCGAAGACATTATCCCAGGTACAGGTGTTTGTGCGTTGGTTAGTGGTGAGCAAGTAGCTGTATTCCGCCCAACGAAAGCTGAAGAAGTATTCGCGATTAGCAACACAGACCCTTACTTCCAGTCAAACGTGTTATCACGTGGCTTGATTGTTGAACACAAAGAAGAGCTTTGGGTAGCAAGCCCACTTAAGAAGCAACGCTTTAACCTAGCAACAGGTGTGTGCATGGAAGACGAGAACTTCAACGTGAAAGCGTACAAAGCTCGTGTTGCCAAAGGCGCTGTAGAAATCTCTGCTTAATCTTCGGATGAGTAAGATTTGATAGTTCAAGGGTTCTAGTTCTCGATATTGCCTTAACTCGGCAACTAGAGCCTTTTCCTATCCAATTTTAACTTTTAATTTAAACTTTTTAAGGACAACCTTATGTCTCCTGATTACAAACCAGCTGAATTCGTTCAAACGATGATTGATGTGGGTGAAGCGAAAACGAAAACAAGTACTCGCGATCTTCTGATTCGAAGCACTATGGCTGGTATCATCCTTTCTCTAGCGGTTGTTGTTGCTATTACAGCAATGGTTCAAACCGGTATTGGCCTTGTTGGCGCACTTGTGTTCCCAGTTGGCTTCGTCATTCTAAGTGTAATGGGTTATGACCTAGTAACTGGCGTATTCGGCCTTGCACCTTTAGCGAAATTCGACAACCGCCCAGGTATTACTTGGGGTCGTATCCTACGTTGTTGGGGTATTGTTGGTCTTGGTAACCTTATCGGTTCTTTGATTGTTGCTTTCCTTGTTGCAGTATCACTAACGGGTAACTTCTCTTTAGAACCAAACGCTGTTGCTCAAAAGTTCATTGCTGTTTCTACAGGTCGTAGCCTAGGTTTTGAAAACATGGGTATGGACGGATGGATCACGTGTTTCGTACGCGGTATCTTCTGTAACCTTATGGTATGTCTAGGTGTGATTGGCAACATGACTGCACGCACAGTATCTGGCCGTGTAGCAATGATGTGGTTCCCAATCTTCATCTTCTTCGCACTCGTATTTGAGCACACAGTAGTAAACATGTTCCTATTCCCACTGGGTATGATTCTTGGCGCTGACTTCGGTATTGCGACATGGTTGAACTTCAACCTTATCCCAACAATCCTAGGTAACATCGTTGGTGGTCTATTAATGACGTGTGTTCCTCTATACCTAACTCACGCTAAAACTGCGCCTTCTCTAGGTGCTAAGTAATCCTCAGTAGGGTGAAACGTAATTTAGTATGAGATTAAGAGCCCCAACAACATGTTTGGGGCTTTTTTAGTTCGAAAGCCCTTATATCATTGCGCAAATTACTCGCAATAGACTGTTTTGTTATAATTACTTCTATCTTCGTTAGTATTTAGACTGAATATTTATATCAACACCTGATAGTCTAAGGGTTAAGGATTTGGATAAGTCATCATGAATACAGTGACTTATCACATAGATTTAAGCTTGAGATAAAACAAGCAAACCTTCGGAGCGCAGCATGTCAGAAGTATCGTCATCGAATGTTAAAGAAGTAAACAAAGGATTTGTTTCATTGGTAGGTGCAGGTCCGGGCGACCCAGACTTACTTACGTTAAAAGCGGCACGAGTGATTCAACAAGCAGACGTGTTGGTTTATGACCGTTTGGTATCAAAAGATATTTTGGAGATGGCTAATCCAGAAGCGGAAATGTTGTATGTGGGCAAAAAGCTCGATCATCACTGTGTACCGCAAGATCAGATCAACCAACTATTAGTGACCAAAGCGCAAGAGAACAAGCACGTAGTACGCCTAAAAGGTGGTGACTCGTTTATCTTTGGCCGTGGTGGTGAAGAGTGTGAAACGCTAGCTGAGAATGACGTGAGATTTGAAGTGATTCCGGGCATCACAGCTGCTGCCGGAGCAACGGCTTATGCGGGCATTCCGTTGACGCACCGTGATCATGCACAAAGCGTGCAGTTTATTACAGGTCACTTGAAGAAAGATGGCGAAGATATTGACTGGCAATCTCTTGCTCAGCACAACCATACCATCGTGTTTTACATGGGCTTGAAAGAGAGTCCGAACATTCAGAAGAATCTACTCGATAATGGTATGCGAGCTGACATGCCAGTTGCGATCATCGAAAACGGTACACGCCAAGAACAAAAGGTGTTTAGAGGTGGGTTACGTGATTTAGCTGACCTTGCGAGCGTCGCAAAGAGCCCAGCGCTGATTGTTGTAGGCAGCGTGGCTCAGCTCCATGAAAAACTTGCTTGGTTTAACAAATAAGCTTGATCGTTTGACCTTCTAATTGGATCTCTAAGCCACTACTGAGTCCATCAAGAATCAAATACTGCAGCGGCTGCCTTGTCGCTGCATTTCTTGTTGGCGCATCGGCATTTCGTCAATGATATTGGTGATCTGTTTCCAATCTGTTTTGCCACTCCATCGGTGCTTCTCTTTCCCGTCTTTACCAATCAAAACAGCGGTATGTGATCCTTTCGGGATCTCGTAAATACTGGTGACTGCTTCTAAGTTAAACTCTTCTTCTAACCAAGTTGGGACTGTGTAACCACTCTCAGCAATAACCATAATGACGACATCTCGTTCGTCCAATTGACAGTTATTGAGCAACACTTCATTCAGAAACTCTTTAACGATTGAATCTTCCTTTGGAGCGAAATAAATCACACTGCGGTGTGGCAAAGGCTTTGAGTGAGAATAAGCAGGGTAGGCGAGTACTGAATTGATGGTTAAGCTCATGATTATTACCGTGCTGATGGTCAGTAGTTTAAGCAAACTAAACCAGCTACCAGAGTTTGATGGTTGATTTAAAGTTTGCATCGCTTTGGTTGTGTCGATGCTTACGATCGAATTGTGTGTTTGTCGGTGCAGCATTGCCAACCTCCCTTTAAAAACTCTAAGCCTGAGTACGATTTGAACGCTACTTAAAGAAGAAGGTGAAGATCAGAACCACCTAAGAAACGCTCAAAACAAATCCACTTACAATAAGCATAGTTAGGATTACGTAAAGACACTTAGCTTTACGCTAAAGATATTAGATTTACGTTAACGATAGCTGGCAGGTTCGTTTTTATTGAGTAAAGCGACTCGCATTTTACAATTGAATAGAATAGGGTATACGGAAAATCTAAAGGTATGAATTTATGGAAAACATAGCAATTTTGGTCGACGTTCAGAACGTTTACTACACGACGCGCGACAAATACCGTTCTAACTTCGACTATAACCAGTTTTGGTATGTTGCCACGGAAGGGCGTAACGTTATTGCAGCTAATGCTTACGCAATCTCAAGCCAAGATCCAAAGCAGCGTCAATTTCATCATATCCTTCGTGGTGTGGGCTTTAATGTGAAGTTAAAGCCGTTTATTCAGCGTCGAGATGGCAGTGCAAAAGGCGATTGGGATGTGGGTATTGCGTTAGACGCGATAGAACTTGCTGAGACGGTTGATACGATTGTTTTGGTATCAGGAGACGGTGATTTCGAAATCCTTGTAGAGCGAATCAAAGAGCGCTTTGGCAAGCCTGTTGAAGTGTATGGTGTTCCCGGGTTAACTGCTCAAAATCTTATCGATTCTGCATCAAAATTTGTACCGATTGAAAAAGATTTTCTTCTATAGAGGAAATCGGGCACTTTATAATTGAAATCAATAATAACGATAATTAGAATGCAAACAGTTCTTATTTATCGGTATGTGTAATGTCTCGCGTTTTAGTTGTTGATGATGATATTCAGTTGTGTGAATTACTGGGTGAAGTGTTAGAAAATGAGGGGTATCACGTTGATACTGTTCATTGCGGTGAATCCGCGCTTGAGTTTATTCAATCTCACCCTGTCGATTTGGTTCTACTCGATGTAATGCTTCCGAACCTAAGCGGCATTCAAGTAGCAAGACGTATTTGTCAGCGTTTTGCTACTCCCATTCTTATGCTAACCGCGCTTAACGACGATGCCTCAATGCTCGATGGCTACCAAGCAGGCGCCGACCAGTACATCGCTAAACCTTTCAATGTTCCTGAACTCTTAACCCGTATTAAGGTGATCTTGCGCCGAGTGGGTTTTGAACGCCAAAGACAATCTTTAGCTTCCTCTAATCACGGCCTGTGTGAACAACTCTCTCGTTTGCCATTAACTGGCACTGAAAAAGACTTGCTTGATTATTTGGTCAAAAATGACGGTATTGTCGTCTCAAAATCTGATCTGCAAATCCATGTACTCAAGAAAGAATTGTGTCCCTTCGATCGTAATTTAGATATGCATATCAGCAATATACGTAGAAAGCTCGTTCAGGCAGGTTTGTCTAAACAACATATAAAAACCGTTCGTGGTAAAGGTTACAGTTACCTAGAGTCGGTCGGAGCATGAGTAAAAAACTGCTGCGTTGCCCTGATTTTATTGCTAAGCGTAAAGACGGACTCACTTTCCAACTGTTCAGTTACCTGACCGTCATTTTGGTGAGTATTTTGATCCTGCAAGGTGTCGCTGAAAGAGCCTTGATGAAAGCGCTGCTTAAAGTCCCAGAATCGGTAAAAGCGGAAATGCTCGACCTTGCTTACCAAGCGAATGTGTTGATCGAAGAAGGGGACATGGATGAACTCGCGGACTGGGGTAATGCTCAGCAGTATTATCTGTTCGTCATTGATAAAGACAATCGTCCGATCACACATCGTCACATGCACCCACATTTTGAATTTAAGCTCAAATACTTAAGAACGTTAGATCACCAACTTAGTGATCGTGTGAGTAAGCCGATCTTCGGCCTACCACTGGATAACGGTAAAACACTGGTTATCCAACTACCGCACCAGTTTCATCCCGCAAAATCTTTTGCGCCATATTCCTATATGCTTAAAGCATTGATTGCATTGGTCGTATTGTCTCTGTTCTCGATTATCATGGCCAAAAGCCTTCAGCAACCGTTGGATAGATTGAGAGAAGCGAGCCGCAGACTGGCTCAAGGTGACTTCACGGTCAGTGTGGTGTCGGAGTTGAACTCCACCACGCGTGAATTCAACGAGCTTGCACACGATTTTGATTATATGACCTTTGAGATTAAATCTCTGGCTGAAAAGCAACGTTGTTTGATTCGTGATGTCTCACACGAGTTAAGAACACCATTAGCAAGGCAAAACCTCGCACTACACCTGCTGCGCAGCAAGGTTGATGATAAAAGCATTGGTTTGCTAGAACGAATGGAAAATGAAACAGAAGAGATGAATAAGCTGGTGGGTGAGATACTTGAATTTAGCCGCTTAGAAACCTCTCGCTATGACTCCAAGTTAAGTTTAATGCACCTTGAGCACTATTGTTCAATGTTGATCGCGCAGATGCAAAACGATTTAAAACCGAATCAAACTTTGATTGGTTCCCTAGATACGCCGATATCAATGGTGAACGTTGATGAGAGGCTACTGCTTCGAGTCATTGGTAACTTGGTCGGGAATGCCATTAAATACGCGGGTGAGAACGCTCATGTGGTCGTGACGACATACGAACAGGTAATGGATAGACGTTACAGTGTAATATCTGTAGAAGATGACGGTGATGGTATTCCTGATAACAAGATTGCAGGTATATTCGACCCGTTTACTCGTATTGAATCAGCAAGAGACAAACGGTCTGGTGGCTACGGTCTGGGCCTTGCGATTGTTAAAGAAGCGATGGGTGTGATGAATGGACATGTAACTGCTGAGAATAGAGAAGGTGGGGGGCTGAGAGTGAACTTGATGTTCCCAATCGGTGATTAGCTTTCCCTATTGATAATTACCTTAAATTGATAACTGTCCCAACTCAGTAGTACTGACTTAAGCGATACCCAATAAAAACGCCACTGCATCTGCAGTGGCGTTTTTCTTTATGCGCTTTGGTATGGGCTAGGCGTAGCCATTAATTACGCCTGAGCTTGAAGACAAGAGCATAAGATAAGCGAGACTATGCCTGTTGGCGAGCTAGCTTAACTTCTTCTTCTTTCTCACCTGCTGCTGGGTCGTTGAAGCGAGACTCGTCTAGAGCGCCTTCAGACTTAGCAACGATGATAGATACGGCACTATCACCTGTGATGTTTACAGCGGTACGAATCATATCAAGAAGGCGGTCAACACCCATGATTAGAGCAATACCTTCAAGCGGCAGGCCAACTTGGTTCAATACCATCGCTAGCATAACAAGACCAACACCAGGGACACCTGCAGTACCAACAGACGCCAGTGTCGCCGTTAGGATAACCATTAGGTAATCACCCATTGAAAGGTCGATGTTGTACGCTTGCGCGATAAACGCCGTCGCAACACCTTGCATGATTGCAGTGCCGTCCATGTTCACAGTTGCACCTAGTGGTACTGTGAAAGAAGCGACTTTGTTGTCTACGCCCATACGGTTCTTAGCCGTTTCCATAGTTACTGGAATTGTTGCGTTCGAAGATGCTGTTGAGAATGCAAACATGATTGCATCTTCCATCTTACGTAGGAACGTAATCGGACTAAGACCTGTGAATCCTTTAAGCATCGCACTGTAAGTCACCAAGCCATGCAACAGCAGGGTACCAGCAAGCACTAAGAAGTATTCTGCTAGGTTCCAAATTGCACCTAAGCCAAGGCCAGAGAACAGTTTCGCCATCAAGAAGAATACGCCGTAAGGAGCAAGGTTCATTAGTAGCGCAACTAGCTTCATGATCACTTCGTTTAGATCAGAGAAAACTGCAGCGATACGTTCACCGGGTTTGCCCGCTGCACTGATTGCGATACCAAACAACACTGCAAATACGATAACTTGTAACGTTTTGCCCTCAGCCATCGCCTGAATAGGGTTGGTTGGGAACATGTCGATGATTACTTGGCCCAGAGAAGGGGCATCCGCTGATTTGAAAGAGCTCGCAGCAGTAAGATCCGCACCAGCTCCAGGTTGGAACAGGTTACCGATAGTTAATGCTAGAGTGATGGCAACGGCAGTAGTACCGATATAAAGTGCAAGCGTTTTGCCACCCATACGGCCAAGAGTTGATAAGTCTTTAAGAGAACTTGTACCGCACACTAGTGAAACGAAGACTAGAGGCACAACAAGCATTTTTAAACTGGCGACAAAGATTTGTCCGCCCACTTCAAAGAGTCCGTTAACGATGTAGTTGTTAACAAATCCGTTGTCTGCAAAAAGGGATTGAATGGCGAATCCCGTTAATATACCTACGACCATACCGAGGATTACTCGACCAGTCAGAGACATAGGTTTCTTGGTATTCATTTAGAACACTCCTTATTATTTATAACTTTGATACCTTTTCAAAGTGAGCAGGAGATTAGCAGTCGGATAATCAATTCGAAAAACAAAAAATGAGTTTGGAATTATAGATGTGATCAAAATCACTGATAATTGTGTAAATTAAACAAATAAAAACAAAATAATTCACTATTAATTTACATCCATCGAGGGTTTTATACATAAATTTGTCGTTTCAAAGGTAGTAAATAAGAAGAGATGATTTTCTTATCAATCTTCACGTCTTCAATTGACTGAACAAATACCGTTGTTTCAAAAAATTCGGTGAAGATAACCAGTCGATTTACGTCCATGAGCCTTAACTATTTGTATTGAATGGTTTTGTTGAACTCCTCAAATATGACTCACCGACAGGCCTTTACAAAACTTTACGAATGCAAAGAATGTAAATTTAATGCAAATGGTAATAGTTATCACTTATATTCACTCCCGAAATAATTCAGTGGTACCGGCAACGGTTCAGCGAACACATCGAATAAATAACAAAGTGTTCGTCTAAAAGAATAAAAGCGGAGTAAAGGACATGTTTTCAAAGAGCCCATTGGCTTTAGTGATCGGCGCAGTATTAGCTTCACCAGCAGTATTGGCAGAAACAGTAAAAACAGACGAGCATATGGTTGTTGAAGGTCGTGACTACGGTTATAAAGCCGACACGAACACAACAGCAATGCGCATGGAGGCGACTCAATTAGAGACTCCGGGACAAGTTTCAGTAATCGATGAGCAAATCATCGATGAACAGCGTGCAACAACGCTTGGTGACGTGCTTAAGAATGACGCGAGTGTAAGTGCTGGCGGTACAAGTCGTAACCGTGAACGTTTCTCTCTACGTGGTTTCTCGGTAGAAAGCTCTTCGGGCTTCCTTAAAAATGGCCAGCAACATTGGTCTCACTACCGTCAACCAATTGAACTGCTAGAGCGTGTTGAAGTACTTAAAGGGCCTTCTGGTCTTCTTTACGGTATTTCTGCACCAGGTGGTTTGATCAACATGGTAAGCAAAAAACCAACTTACGATACGCAAGTAAGTGTTAGCCAAGATATTGGTTCTAATGACCATTCTCGTACAACGGTAGACGTAAGTGGCGCTTTGAACGACGCTGAAACTCTACGTGGTCGCGCGATTCTATCTAAAGAAAGCTACGGCTCTTGGAGAACTTACGGTGACGGAACTGAACCACAAACAGAACGTTTTGTTGGTGGTGTATTCGTTGATTACGATGTAACTGAAGACGTAATGGTTTCTGTTCACTACGATAAGACCAACGACGAAGGCAGCGTAGATTCTGGTGCACTATACACACTAGACGGCAACCGAGTCGGTAGCGACAAGCACATCTGGGATGCACAGTGGTCACAGATCGAGAATGATGTTGAGAACGTTGGTTTTGATATTGCTGCTAACCTGACTGATACATGGTCATTAAAAACAGGTTTCAACTACCAAGATTTCGAACGTATTGATATGGAAAGCTACCCAAGCTTTTCAAATATGAATCCTGATGGTACGGGCACCGTGACTCAAGGCGGTAACTACCGTCATGATAAATGGCGTTTCAGAACGGCTTACGTTGATCTAACAACAACCGCTGATCTTGCGGGCACAGAGCACCAACTATTATTCGGTGCTAACTGGTTAGGCTACAGCTATTACCGTGGTATGGATCGCTTCAGCAGCGCTGAATACGTACCAGATGCAACAGTACCAGCGCCGTCAGTGGGTCCAACATCGCTAGGTAAGATGAGTACTTACGATACTTGGGGCTTCTACATCCAAGATTTGATTACTATTAATGATGAATGGCAAGTTCTTGCGGGTGCTCGTTTCGACCGTAAAGTAAGTGATGGCGTAGCAGAAGAAAATGTAGCGCCTAAGCTTGGCCTGATTTACCACCCAGCATCAAACGGTAGTATCTACGCTTCTTACTCTGAAAGTTTCGAACCACAAGGTGTTGTGTCTAGCGGAAGCCGCAACTACACCAACGATGGCGAACTTCTTGACGCAGCAACGGGCGTGTCTTACGAAGTCGGTACTAAGTGGGAACTGATGGACGAACGTCTATTCGTTTCTGGTGCGGTATTCGATATTACCCAAGAAAACATTTCAATGGATGTAGAAGACACTTCATCAGGCGATTGGACGAAGACACAAGGTGGCGAACAAGTTCACCGTGGTGCTGAGCTAGCCGCACAAGGCTTTATTTCAGAGCGCTTCTCAATGTCTGGTTCTGCAATGTACTTAGATGCTGAAATCACGAACCATGAAACATATGAAGGTAACCGTCCAGTAGACGTACCTGAGTTTGCAGCAAGCGTTTGGTCTACCTATGCAGCAACAAACGAAGTTGATGTGAACCTGGGTCTTATCTACGAAGGTTCTCGTTACGGCGATAGCGCGAACACATTCAAGAAAGACGGCTACGCACGTGTAGATATGGGTGCTGCATACACGCTTAAGTACGACGATTCTCTTGATTTCGTAGCGCGTCTAACAGTCGAGAACGTATTTGATAAAGAATACCTAGCGGGTGGCGGTTCAACATCTTCAAACCACCAATTTGCTGAAGACGTAGTAATCGGCGAAGGCCGTAACTACATGGCGACTTTACAGGTAAAATACTAATTTGTTAGTAGGGTACTATTGTTAGCCTAAATACTAAGGGGAAAGTTTCGGCTTTCTCCTTTCGTGATTCTGCTATTCAGTAAAATATCCCTAGTAATGCGAGTGACTTTTAATGATAATGAGAGTGCTTATCAATAATAGTATTTATCAATAAAATGTATTTGACCTTCTTCTATAGTAAATGACTACAATTATGAATCTTTTAAAAACTAGCCTGGCGCTTGCCATCAGTTTGGTTGCAACGTCTTCTATGGCAAACAGCTTGGATCAAGCTCAATCAATTCAAAACAAGACCAATAACGCGTCGGCTTCGAGCCAAAAGGTTATTGATAAAAGCTCACAAGCGACTTTAATGCTGCAAGCTGAGATTGAGCGTCTGCAAGAAGAAGTTAAAAACCTAGAAATCTATCACGATCACCTTGCTGCATTAGTTGAGAGCCAAAACCAAGAAGCTCAAAGCATTGAAGAGCAGATCGAAGAAATCAAATACACACGCCAAGGTGTTGTGCCATTGATGTATCAAATGATCGATGGTCTTGAACAGTTGGTAGAGAAAGACGTGCCGATTAAGAAAGAACAGCGTCTAGAAAGAGTAGAAAAGCTACAAGCAATGATGACTCGTGCTGATGTGAGTGATGCTGAGAAGTATCGTCGTATCCTGGAAGCTTACCAAATCGAGATGGACTACGGCATCAAGCTCGGTGCTTACCAAGGCCGCGTTGCATTGAGCAACGACAGAACGATTGAAGCTGACGTGTTGCACCTAGGTCGTATCTCTTTGGTGGCTCGTAACCTAAATGGCAGCCAATATTGGTCTTGGAATCAAACACAAAATCAGTGGCAAGAGCTAGATTCTTCAATGAAATCTGAGCTAGATAAAGCTTACGACATTGCAAGCCAACAAGCGGCGCCAAGCCTAATTACTTTACCTGTTTCTTTAACTGTTGCGGAGGTTAAGTAATGAACTTAAAGCCATTAGCAGCATTGCTTTGCATTACGTCACTTTCATTTTCAGCTTTCTCTGCATCAGATACGACGGCTCAGCTAGTTAATAAAGCAAAATCAGAGAGTCGAACTCAAGCTTCTCACAACGTAGTGCGTGAAGCTGATTTCAAAAAGACAGAACAAGAACTGAAAGCGATCAAAGCTCAGCTTGAAGCGAAGCGTACGTCTATCCAAGGTGCGACAGATGTTCTGACTCAAACGTTCAGTGATAACGAAAACAAGCTTGCTCGCTTAGAAGAGAAGCTGCGTTTAGAAACCGGTAGCTTAGGCGAGCTGTTCGGTGTCGTTCGTCAAAACGCAAAAGAACTCGGCGCAGAGCTTAGCTCAACCGTGAATAGTGTTGATCGTGCTGAACACACTGCAACTGTTGATCAAATCATTGATGCTAAATCACTGCCTTCAATGCCACAGCTGACCGGTTTGTGGATGAGCATGGTTGAACAGATCCAAGCGAGTTCTGAGCTTAGCAAATCTCAAATTGCATTCATTAATGGTGAAGGCAATACAAACAAGGTTGACGCTTACCGACTAGGTTCGATTGGTCTTGTGACAGAGCAAGGCTATGTTAACTGGAACACTCAGCGTGAAGATGCGATCGCTTATCTTAAGCAACCACAAAATGGTCCAACGTTAGCGTCACTTTCTTCGTTAGCGAATGGTGAAGTATCTAACGTGGTTGTCGATCCTTCTCGCGGGTTTATGCTAGAGCAATTAGCACTTACGCCAAGTTTAACTGACCGTCTACAAGCGGGTGGTGTGGTTGGTAAAGTGATTCTTGGCCTACTAGCTATTGGTCTAATCATCGCATTAGTTCGTGGTGTCTCTCTTGCTATCGCACGCCAGAAAATTCGCGCGCAACTTAAGAACCCTGAGCAAGCGGGTGATAACCCACTAGGTCGTGTTCTTGCGATGTACAACAAGGAACAAAACCAAACGGTTGAAGCGTTAGAGTTGCGACTTTTAGAAGCGGTAGTTGATGAGCAGACTCACCTAGAGAAAGGTCTATCGATGCTTAAGCTATTGGCGGCACTAGCACCAATGTTGGGCCTTTTAGGTACAGTAACCGGCATGATCGAAACATTCCAAGTGATCACTCAGTTTGGTAATGGCGACCCTAAAGTTATGGCGGGTGGTATCTCGATGGCGCTTGTAACTACGGTACTTGGTCTGGTTGCGGCAATGCCTCTTCTACTGGCACACAACATTCTTAGCACTCAAGCAGAAAACATTCGCAATATTCTTGAGAAGCAAGGTATTGGTCTTGTTGCTGAGCAGGCTGAAAAGACCGTTGAATCAAACGCTGTTGTTTCACCAGTTGGGACTGCTGCGTAATGGATATTTTGTCGGGTTCTCTATTACCAGCGAGTTGGTTAACGAGTGACTGGCTGCTGTCTTTATCAAGCTTTATGGAGCAGGGCGGTTTCGTCCTGTGGTGGCTAGCGGCTGTCGTCCTAGTGTATTGGGTGCTTGTGGTAGAACGTGTGCTTTATCTTGCGTTCTACTTTCCTAAGCAACGCCAAGCTTGGATAGCGAAATGGCATGAAAGAGAAGATCACTCTTCTTGGCATGCCAAAGCCATTCGTGAAGGTTGGTTAGGGCAAGCGAGTATCTTGCTTAACCAAAACTTGAATTTTATTAAGCTGTTAGTCGCTATTTGCCCGATGTTGGGCTTGCTAGGCACTGTAACCGGTATGATCTCTGTTTTTGATGTTATGGCGACACAAGGCAGCAGTGACCCTAAATTGATGGCTTCAGGTATCTCGTTAGCAACACTGCCAACCATGGCAGGCATGGTTGCAGCGTTAGCGGGCATGTTCGTTCACGCTCGCTTAGCGAAAGTATGTAACCGCTTAGAATTGAAATTAGAAAAATCTTTAAGGAGTCAACGATGAGACTCGGTCGACGTCATTCTAAAAACGAAGAGGCTCAAATAGACCTTACTTCGATGCTTGATATTGTCTTTATCATGCTTATTTTCTTTATTGTGACCAGTTCATTTGTTCGTGAGTCAGGGGTGGAAGTCAATCGCCCACAAGCTTCTAACGTAGTAAGCCAAAAGGATGCAGGCATCTTTGTTGCGATTACTTCTGCAAACGACATTTTCATCGACAAGCGTGTCGTAGATGTTGAACGTGTCCAAGCGACGTTAGAGCACTTGTTGCTAGAACAACCTGATGCTTCTTTGGTTATTCAAGCGGATGAACACGCTTACAACGGTACTGTTGTTAAAGTGATGGATGCCGCGAAAGGTGCAGGTGTTAAAAACATTGCGCTTGCTGCTGATAAGCGATGATCTTGGAGGATCTTCATAAATGATTCGCCTATTTCTTGCTTTACCGCTAGCGGGTGCATTGGGCTTAGCTCTGTTTTCTTTTATGGCTTGGATGGTCGATAATGGTCACCAACGTTCACCAGACAACAGTGAAACGTTAAGTTTCAACATGGTAATGGTGGAACAAGAACAAGAAATCCAAAGAAGACAACGTGCAGTTCCTGAAAAACCAGAAATGCCAGAGCCGCCACCGGAAGCGCAAACGTCTCAGTCACAAGCTGAAGTTACGCCTCTGAATTCGATGTCTTCATTACCTTCTTTGGATTTGAATACATCCATTGACGGCCTAGCGATTAACGCGCCGACATTTTCTGATTTTGGGTCAAACCAACAAGCAATGCCTCTGTATCGAGTAGAACCTCGTTACCCACCTAAAGCGCTGAAGCGTGGAGCTGAAGGCCATGTGATAATGTCTTTTACCATCGACGAAACGGGACGCCCAATTGACATTCAAGTCACTGACGCAAACCCACGTCGTATGTTTGAACGTGAAGCGATGAGAGCACTTAAAAAATGGAAATATCAACCGAAAGTCGTCGATGGAAAAGCGATAGCTCAGGTTGGTCAAACCGTGAAACTAGAGTTTAAGTTGGCAAAATGATGAAACATATATGGATATTAGTGGGCTTGTTGTTAATGCCCCTTACAACACAGGCACAAGAGCTAACCCAATATACTGCTATTCGTGTTCAAAAGGCGCATAAGCTTGCTCAAGATGAACAGGTTAAACAGGCCATTGACGTACTAGCAGGTTTAGAGCTTTCTAAGGGCTACGACAAAGCGTACGTAGCTCGTATGCTAGGTGTTTTTTACTGGCAAGATGGCAAAACCGATAAGGCGATTAAGCAGCTTACATACGCCGTCGATACCAATTTGCTGGTGGATGAACAAGCTTGGATAACGAAGCGTATGCTTGCGGATCTGTTATTAAACGATCAACAGTTCAAAAACGCGCTTCCACATTACTACGAGTTAGTAAAAACAGCGCCAGAGGCAGAAAAGAAAGACGTGCTTTGGATGCGAATTGCACAAGCGGAATACCAAATCGAAAACTGGTCGAAAGTCCTAGTGGCCATCGGTAATCACGACAAGTTCAATTCAAAACCAGAGTTATCACCTCTATCGCTAAAACTGGGCGCACAGCTTCAGTTAAAGCAGTGGAAACAGTCGATTCCTACACTGGAAAGCTTGATTGAACTTCAACCCGAGAAAGATAACTGGTGGCGTCAACTGGTTGGTATTCAACTTAGGTTAGATCGTAATCGTGATGCATTGAACACGTTAGCACTGGCTGATCTACAAGGTGTTGAGCTGAAGAACTCAGATCGCCGCTTGTTAGCGCAGCTTTACGCGAAACGTGGCATTCCAGAGCGCGCAGCACAAGAAATTAGTAAGTTAGATGATGCGAACAGCGATGTTCAACTTCTGGCTGAGCAAGCAACCTACTGGCAGTTAGCGAAAGAGTGGGACAGTGCTATTGAAGTGTGGACGTTAGCGTCTAGAAAAGACACGCAATATCATTGGAATGTGGCTCAGTTACTGGTTCAACAAGGTTACTACGATCGTGCTCTGGTTGTTTTGGATAAAGTGAAAGACAAGAACAAGCAAGCTGATGTTGCTTTAGCGAAAGTACGTTCATGGTACAAGCTAAAGAATCTTGATAATGCTCTTGCTCAAGCGAAACGTGCGAACAACATTGAGCCTTCTTCTGAGGCAAAAGGTTGGATTAAATATCTGACTCAGCTAAGAACAGTGAGTGATAACGGCAACGTCTAACTGCGAATAGCACAATAGAAGACAAGAGAAAGTAATATAGAGAAAAGGGTGTCATTTGATGGTTCAAATGACACCCTTTTTAATTTTGGCGGTTAAAGCTTTTTGAACTTTATCGTTCCAATGCGGCAGTTAAGGCTCGCACATCGTGCCGCTGGACGTAGCACTTTGAATCACGCCGCTGGTATCAGCAACCCAATTAATGGTGCAGTCACGATAAGGGTTTTTGAATGCGTGTACTGTATAACCATTGTCTAACGGTTTCTTGGTTTCAATCCAAGCATAGTTTCGAGACGCCCAAAAACTGATAGGGCGTGACCGTTCGGTGAGATAACGTTCTTGTACATCGGTTATGTCTGAACCGATGTATTCTTGAATATGTTCTTCCGTGCTGATTATTTGGCTGGTGCACGCCGTCACTAGCGCAGCAAAAACCAAAACAAAAATACGCATTTCAAATCCTTTTAAGCTTCATTAGCTATCATCAAACCAGTGATCAAATAGTCCCAACTTTCTATCCTTAAAGCTACGACTGTTACCTTAAACCCATCTCAATCAAGCATGTTGAGATTGAGCTTTTTTGAGCTTTGACCCTGTTATCAATAACCTCTAATAAAACGAATCAAATCCCTTTAGTACACGTTAGCAAGAATATGCATACAGTTCGATTACTTCCCATGTAATGTTATGTAAATTTCCTTACGCCACTCGGCAAACGTAAACAATGTAAATTGAATGCCAATACGAATGATTATCAACTAAATTGACGCCATAAAATTTATAGGTATTGGTTTGTATGTCGTTAAAAAGTAGGGCGGTTCAATCATGGGCTCGTCGACTTCATGTTTATATTTCAATGGCGCTTCTGTTCGTTGTTCTTTTCTTCTCAGTGACAGGTATCACCCTTAATCGACCTGAGTTATTTGAATCAACCCAACCCAATATCCAGCGGTCTACGTTAACGCTTCCTACAAGTTTATTTTCAATCCAAGACGGGCGATTAAAAGCCGACGAAACGGCCTTTGAGACATTTCTGTTTGAAGAAGCTAACCTCTCCGGCGTTCCTTCAGGTTTGGACATCTACGCAGAGATCGAAGACGGTGAGTTGCTCATCGGTGAAGTGTCTATGGACTTCAAAGGACCGGGCTACAACGCTTCCGTGTTTGTTGACGTTACGTCTGAATTTGTAGAAGTCGAAACCACGAATTACGGCGTTATCGCATTGTTGAACGATCTACATAAAGGTCGTAACAGCGGTGAAGTATGGAAATGGTTTATCGATATCACTGCGCTACTGATGATCTTCTTTGTGCTTACTGGCGTGTGCTTACTGTTACCTAAGAAAAGGACGCTTAATACTTCCATCAAATGGACGGTGTTTGGGTCTGCAATCTCATTGGTTATCTATTTTGTCGCCGTGCCTTAACGCTTGATTCGATTGATGAATCGGATTGAAGAGCGAACTTAAGGTTAAACGGATTTAAAAGGTTGTTAAAAATGAAAAAAATGAACTGGAGCAAGGCGCTTCTTGCTTTATCTCTTTTGCCAAGCCTAGGTATGGCACAAGCGATTCCTGATACGGCAAAACTGGATGTCAGCTTTGAGCTTCCAAAGATTGATACCTCTATGTATGCACGTCCTTATGTGGCGGTGTGGGTAGAGAATAGCGAACGAAAGTCAGTGAAAACCATCGAGCTTTGGGTCGGTAAAGACGAATGGCTTAAGGATCTGCGCAGCTGGTGGAGAAAGGTTGGCCGTTACGATCGTGAACTGGTTGATGCTGTGACGTCTGCAACACGTCCTGCTGGCCAGTACCGTTTCGTGTGGGATGGTAAGAGCGACAGCGGTGAAACGTTAGAACAAGGCGAGTACACGGTTCATATCGAAGTGGTTCGTGAACACGGTGGCCGTAATTACCTTCGCCAAAAAGTATCACTCGCAGATTCAAACATATCTTACGAATTAAAAGCAACGGAAGAGACGGGTGAAATCACCCTGAACTACATCGCTAAATAGCAAGTGCGAACAGTAACTAGTAAGTACGAACTAAAACCAAGCTGAACAGAATAGACAGTGGTCATCGTAGGCTCAGATAGAGCGACACGGCTAACAATTATGAATAATGGAATTGAACATGATGAAACAGACAAAAATCAAAGCACTTGCTCTAGCGGGTGTGATGGCATTCGGCCTAGCAGCAACGACAACGGCACAAGCTCACCCACGTTGGATTTTGCCATCTCACTTTACTGTATCTAAAGAAGGTGGTGATTGGCTAACGTTCGATGTTACTGCGTCTCACGGTACGTTTGTTTTTGATAAGCCTGCTGGCAGCGAAAATGCTCATGTCATCATGCCAGATGGCCGCAGCGAGCGTCCTAACTTCGTTATTCGTGGCAAGCGTCGTTCAATCTTCGACTTCTATTTTGAAGAAGAAGGTACACACAAAGTGGCGATCAACAACCAGCCGTCTTACTACACGCAATACAAAGCGGGTCGCCGTGACACGGTGAAGTGGATTAAAGCAAACAAAGCTGAGCGTGACTCAGTTCTACCTGAAAAATCACGTGACGTGGTAACGCAGATCAGCTTCACTCGTGCAGAAAGCTACATCACGGTAGGTAAGCCAACGGATTCAGTGTTCAAAATTGAAGGCAAGCTTCTAGAAATGAAGCCTGTGACACACCCTTCAGATATCGTTGAAGGCGAACCTGTGACATTCCAGTTCTTCTACAACGGTGAAATCCAGAAAGACGTGAAAGCGGAGATTACTCGTGAAGGTACGCTTTACCGCAACCACCAAGAGCAGATTGATGTGGTGAGTGATGAGAACGGTGAAATCACGTTTACTCCAGACGTAGCAGGTCGTTACGTAATGAAAGCGAACTACAGAGGTGAGTTGATTGACAACCCACTGGCAGACAAAGCAAGCGCGAACGTTCACCTAACGTTCGAAGCGCTGCTTCAATAGTCTGTGATATCGGGGCTAGATCCCTGATTAAGAATCAAAAAAACTTAAGGGCTCATTTGAGCCCTTTACGCTCAGTTTACTTCTGATAATTTGCACTGTGGCTAGGGTACGAACCATGACAATAAAAACAAAACTTAACGCTTTAATGACTCCTTGCTTAGCATTGGGACTTGGTTTCGCTGCATTACCTGCGCAAGCACACTTTCCACTGATGAGCTGCTGGTTTGAAGGTAAGACTGTTGCTTGTGAAGCGGGTTATTCGGATGGCAGCAAAGCGATTGATTACGCAGTTGAGATGTACGATTACGAAGACAACTTGATTGCAAAAGAGATGACAGATAAACGTTCTATCGTTGAATTCCCACATCCTGACACTGAGTTCTACCTTGTGTTCGATTCAGGTCATGAGTTTCCAGTTGAAGTTGATGTTGTAGAGATCAGTGAAAAATGATGATTCAAAGCGTACGTGCTGATACGGGCGGCAGAGAGGGCAAATGGGTAGGACTGATCATTGTGTTCATCCTTTGCTTTGCAACTGTCGCAATCCCATTTCATCAGGCTGAATCCCACGTTAAAGCAGTGCTTGATCATCAAATTCTAGTGACTGATGTTGAACAAGAAAACTTGGCGATGCTATCAGAGCTGCGTTTAGCGCATGAAGAAATCCGTGACCTGCGCATGGACTCAGATGGTGATTGGCCGAGTGTTGCATCACTTAAAGATGAATGGGTTGCCCCGTTTGTAGAAGATCAGAGTTGGAAGCGCAAAGGTTCTCATGCTTGGGTACTGGACGAGCGTGGTTATTACTTTTCTACTCCAAGTGAACAAGCTACGCCTACCGATCATGGTTTTGCGGATTCCTTTATTTTAAATGCGAACAGCGTTTCTCCTGAAATCTGGATCTTCTTGGGCGGTGTAGCGAAACAGCCCGCTACTTTTGACCAACACACGCTAGAGTCTACGGGTTGGAAAATGGTCGTGAACGAATCAGAAATTGAACAGCATCATGAAAGCGATGCTCACTAATAATAAGAGAATTACTATGCGAATTATGACTCTGTTCATGTCGTTATTAGCGGTGTTCATGGCACCCAATGCATTGGCAAAAGAATATAAGATCGACAGCAACAAGCTGACGATTGGTATCACGCTTCAACCTTACTACAGCTACGTAAAAGCAGTAGTAGGCGACAAAGTGAACATCCTTCCTTTGGTTGATGCCGGCTTTAATCCGCATAACTACTTGCCACAACCGAACGACTTGAAGAGATTGAGCCAGATGGACGCCATCGTGGTAAACGGTATTGGTCACGATGACTTCGCGCTTAAAGTGATTTCAGCCGCGCAACGTGATGACCTAGTCGTGATCGAAGCAAACAAAGAAGTGCCTCTACTTCCTGCTCTTGGTCAGTCTGTTGGTCAAGGTGCCGTTAACCCACATACCTTTGTTGGGCTTTCGACAACAATTCAAAAGGTTTACACCATCGCGAGTGAGGTCTCTAAGCTCGACCCTGACAACGCGGCTTTTTATCGTAAGAATGCACGTAAATACGCAAAGCAATTTCGCTTTATGAAGCGCGATGCGATGTTGTCATTAGGTGAGTTAGATACTTCAGGTATGAAGGTGGCGACCACGCACAATGCGTATGGCTACATCCTTCAAGAATTTGGTGTGGATGTTGCGGCGGTGATTGAGCCTGCACACGGTGTTGAACCAAGTGCGAGCCAGTTGCAAGAAACGATCGAAAAGATCCGCGCATCGGGCATTGACGTGTTGTTCTACGAGCTAAACATGCCAAACCGTTTTGTTGACACGATTGAAGCGGAAACGGGTGTTCAGCTTTACCGTTTCTCTCACATGACGCATGGCGAATATGAAGACGACAAAGTCGAAGTTGAGATGCAGAAGAATCTCGAGACATTAATCGAAGCAATGAAATTTGCGGCGGCGAACCAAGCTAAAAGCGGGAACGCATAATGTTAGGTCCATCGATTTCAATCAATCAACTCGGTCTTCAATATGACAACAACGTCATTCTTGACGATATCTCACTAGAACTTAAAGCGGGTGAGTGCCATGTAATCATGGGGCCAAACGGCGGTGGTAAAACCTCTCTGCTACGCTCTGTTCTTGGTTTGACGCCTTTCTCTGGGCAAATCAATATTCATTGGCCAGAAAAGCCAAGTATCGGTTATGTTCCACAAAAAGCGACCTTCGAATCGAGCTTGCCTTTGACGGTCATGGATTTCGTGTTGCTTAACCAAACTCGAATTCCGCTATTTTGGCGTCGTAAGTCTAAGCAATTGGATCTTGCACTCGCACAATTAGATCGCGTTGGTATGGCTACCCGTAGCGACCGCCGCATGGGACAGTTATCGGGTGGTGAGCAGCAACGCGTGCTGTTTGCCCAAGCGCTATTAGATAACCCAAGTCTACTGGTGTTGGATGAACCAACCACGGGTATGGACGAGCAGGGCGTTCGTTATCTTGAATCGTTAATTCGTGAATGTGTTAGTGAAGGTCGTACGATCCTTGCGGTACACCACGATGTCACGGCAGTGCGTCGACTCGAAGCGAACGTACATGTTGTGAATCGATTCTTGGTTGATAGTGGCCCACACGAACAAGTCTTACACCCAAGTAAAATCGAGAGCCTGTTCCAGCACTACAGCAGTGGCTCTGCGATGACCAAATCGAAGGAGGTTGCGTAATGGATTGGTTACGACAACTAGCCGTAAGTGGTGTTGAAGCGGGTTGGTTATCTGACAGCTTCATGTATGCGTTCATGGTCAATGCACTGGTTGCTGCATTGTTACTGGGCCCGTTACTAGGTGGCCTGGGTACTTTGGTGATTGCTAAGCGTTTGGCTTTCTTCTCTGAAGCGGTAGGCCACGCGGCATTAACCGGTATCGCTATAGGTGTGTTGCTTGGCGAGCCACCAGAAAACCCAATTATTGGTTTGTTTAGCTTCTGTATGATCTTCGCGCTGCTTCTTCACTTTGTAAGAAACAGAACCAATGTGCCATACGATACTTTAGTTGGCGTTTTCCTTGCTTTAGCACTGGCAGTGGGTGCGGCGTTACTGATGTATGTTGCTCGTAAGATCAATATCCACATGCTTGAAAACGTACTGTTTGGCTCGATTCTTACGGTAACAGACCAAGACTTAGCGATTCTCGCAGGTAGTTGCGTGATCATCATCTTGCTCTTGATACCGACATTCAACCGCATTCTCCTGACTTGTATCAGCCCTGATATAGCTAAGGTTCGTGGTTACAACACCAGCTTTTACGATTACTTGTTTGTCATGATGATCACCTTAGTGACAATTGCGGCCGTGAAGATCGTAGGTGCAGTTCTAGTGGGTGCGTTATTGTTGATTCCAGGTGCGACCGCTCGATTGTTAACTAAACGTATGGGGAGCTTTGTTCTCTTGTCGGCATTACTCGCAACCATCGCATGTTTGGTTGGAACCGTGTTGCCTATGGAACTCAAACTGCCAGTGCCATCGGGCGCTTCAATCATCATCGTTTCTGCAACGTTTTTCCTAGCAGCAACGCTATACCGAATTGTAAGAAAGGCGTAATCATGACTTGTTTAATGAATCGTATCGCTAGCTCAGTAAAAGCAACGGCTCAAGTGAGTGTACTTGGTAGTGTATTAATGGCTGGTTCTTTGATGTCACTGAACGTGAATGCAGAAGACATCCTAACCAGTACACCTGTGACTTATGCATTGGCGACAGAGCTAACCAAAGGCACGGACATTACGACCGAATATCTACCACCTAAGCGCTACGGTATTGACCGTCTGCCGAATTGGTTTGGTACCAAGGGTGCGAGTAAAGTGCTTCAATCGGGTGAAAAGGCGACCGTTGCGGTAACGTTGTCATCGATCTGGCAAGCCGACCCTACGTTTGTATACGCAAGACAAAGCAATATCCGTTTAGTTGAGGTTGATGCCGCTCAAGCGATTACACCGCGTGCACAAGGCGTTGCTGCGCTTACATTGTCGAATGGTGATGTGTCTAAATACGCATGGTTAAACCCGACCAACTTAACACGTATGGCGGCGATTGTGGCTGACGACTTTAAGTTGTTGTGGCCTGCGCAAGCTGAAACGATTGATAGCAACTTACAACGTGTGATGTTGGATGTTCGTGAACTGATCAACAAGCAGCAAGCAGTATTGCTCGACAATGACGTAGATTCAGTATTGTTGCTTTCAGAAAGCTTGGAAGATTTCGCCTCTGGCAGCCAACTGTTTGTTGAAGAACGCATGTTCAAAGCTGAACTGGAATGGACAGAGCAGGACAAAGCCAAGCTTAAAGAGATGTTTTCGGAAGATGATGCTCTATGGTTAGTTACAGCGAAAAAGCCAAGCAACTTGATTAAATCATTGGTACCGAATGAGCGTATCTTGGTAGTGGATTCTGTTGATCGTTGGGGCAGAGCGGGAATCAACGCAAAAGCACCGTTTGCCCGTTGGGAAGTGCAGCCATTCAAAGGCTAACCAGCGCGATTAAAAATGGTAGGATCAAAAAAGCAGCCCAATTTGAGGCTGCTTTTTTGTTCTTGTCTGTTGGCTCTGAAAAGAGTGTCAGACAAGAGGACTGCGAGTATAAACTTACTCTGCAGCTTTTGTCTCTTCAGCTTCAACAGTTGCTTCTACTGAACCTTCAGCTTGCTCTTGAGCTGCTTTCGCTTGTTCTTCAGCTTCCATTTTTGCACGGTCAGCTTTAGAGATGTAGCGAGGCTTGTTGCTACTATGCAGTTTAGAATTCGCCTGTTTCTGCTTCTTTTTTAGAATTTGATTGATTTTTTTCTTACGGTTCATTGCTGCATAGCCTTGTATTTAGTTTAGGCGGTGGAGGATAATCATTTTAGCTCTAGAACTCAATATTTACATGGTATTCAGCAAGGAAAATATCACTATGCAGTCAGTCGAGACCGAACGTTTAAGATTAAGAATGATCACACCTCAAGATGCGGCGTTTATTCAACGACTATACAGCTCAGAAGATTTCCTGCGTTACATTGGTGATAAGGAAATCAACGACACTGAAAAGGCTGTCGAGTACATTGAAAACAACATTCTTAAGATGCATGAAGAGAAGGGTGTCTGTTTGTTGATGGTTGAAATCAAAGAAACTTCAACGCCAATTGGTATCTGCGGATTAATAAAAAGAGACACCTTAGCGTCGCATGATATTGGCTACGGGTTTGCTCCTGAGTTTTATGGTCAAGGCTTTGCCCAAGAAGCCGCGGAGGCGATAATTGAACAAGCTAAGCAGAATGCTGATATCGATCATTTAGTTGCCATCACTACCTCTGATAACATTCGAAGTATCACACTACTGACTAAGTTAGGCTTTGTGTTCGAGCGAGTTGAAGATGTGATAAGCGAAAGCGTTAATCTCAACCTGTACGGTTTATCTCTGGGCAATTAATCATGTTTCAACATAACAACATTCTACAAGGCGAACTCGCAACGGAGTACAAAACCGTTATTGCGATGGTGCACATCTACTGTAAAGATCACCACGGTGCAGTACGTCAGAATGGCGCGTTATGTGAAGAGTGTGATCAACTGTTACGTTATGCCGAAACACGACTTGACCGTTGCCCTTATGGTGAAGCCAAACCGACGTGCAATAAGTGTCCGATCCATTGCTATAAGCCCGATCCGAAAGAGCAGATGCGTTTAGTGATGCGCTATGCTGGGCCAAGAATGTTACTCAAGCATCCGATTTTAGCGATCAGACATTTGATACATGAAAAAAGAAAGGTGCCTGAGAAGCCGTTGCCGAATGTTTCGAACCGTCATATCCGAATGAATAAGAAGTAACTGGCGTCTAAAGTGGTTGCTGAAGAAACGAAAAAGGTCTGATTTCTCAGACCTTTTTGATGTAGATACGCTGCTATCTCAGCTTAAATGTAGCCAAATAGTTTATGCCGCTTGAGGCTCGTCGTAGGTCACTGTGAGGTTGTTGATCCAGCGTCGGCTTAGGTAACGATGAGAACAAATTGCCAGTTTCACCACTTCTTCCACCAACATCAAACCATAGATGTATTTGAAATCCCATCCAGCGACAAACGCGCCGTAAACACATACTGGAATGCCGACCATCCACATCGCGATGAAATCCATACGCAGGCAGAACGCATTATCGCCACCAGCACGAATGATACCGTTAATGATCACCATGTTCAGCATACGAATCACCACCGCAAAACACATAATGGTCATTGCAGGTGAAGCGAGCGGGTAGAGCGCATCTGTAGAAAGGTTCAGCCATGTTAGAACATGCTCTTTGCCCATAAACAGTAGCAATCCGACAACCGCACCAAAACCAACCACGGCTTTGATGAACGTCAGACCCATACTCATAGCGTCATCAAACTCATCACGACCGAGTGAGTGACCAAGCAACACGGAACACGCTACAGAAATACCAAAGAATATCGAGTAACACAGCGACTCAAAAGGCGCGAGCATAGAGAACACAGCAAGTTCCGTTGTGCCCATGTGACCGAAGATCATTTGGTATGCCATAGTACCCATTGCCCATAACACGGCATTCATCGTTAGTGGCAAAGCAATACGACGGTAAGACAACCATAATGACGGACGATGTGGTGAGCTAGGCGTAGTTAACAACCAGTGTTTACGCATGCGCATATAGCCATACATCAAACCCACTTGAATCAAGCGCGCTAAAGTGGTTGCCAATGCCGCACCTGCAACGCCCATCGCTGGAATACCGAAGGCACCTTTAATGAGTACGAAGTTAAGTGCGATGTTGAGGGCAATCGTGACCGCACCAAGCAATAGTGGTGTTACGGTGTCACCTGATGAGCGCATGCTTGCTTCTACCACGACCACAATGTGAGTCAGCAGAAGGACAGGGAATCCATACCACAGGTAAGTCGCGCCAAGTTCAATCACGGTTTGATCGCTGGTCTGCAACATCATTAAAAACTGAGAACCAAGAGTGATGATTGCAGTAACAGGCAGCAGAACTTTTAAGCCAAACACCATTGCGATAGATGATACCGTTCGCGCGCTTTTTCGGTCGTTCTTTCCCCAGTATTGAGCGACTAATGTTCCGTTTGCTGAGGCCAACCCTGCCATAATCATAATAGCAACGAAGTGCCATTTTGATGCAATTCCCACAGCCGCAGCTGCTTCCATACCATAATCACTGACCATTAATACGTCAGCAAGGGCAAGAATAGCGACAAGCGCACTTTGTAAAGCAACAGGTAAACCCAGTTTAACGATACGAGGTAAGATGCTCTCTGGCTTGTTATTCATAGATGAGTTAGGGTTGATGTTAGTTGTCATAAGCTCTCCGATTTATGGCAGAACTATAGTGATTTGAGCGAAGTAACAACATGTTTAAAAAACAACAAAACCTGTGCGAATCCGTCATTGATTCAATGAGACCAAAATCAACTTGGCATGATGATGTTTTTCTCGCTGAACAGTGCAAAGAACGTTTTTTGACCGTTGAAGATATTCCAGAGATGAAAAGCTTTGGTGTCTATATGGGCGGCATGGCGAAGCTATATGATGGCTACTGGGTTGAGCGCGAATCCGTTAATGTTCATACGTTGATTTTCACTATGGAAGGTGGCGGCATTCTAACAACCGCAACATCGGTCCAAGCGATTACACCTTATACACTCGTGGTGCTTCCTGCTGAAACCCCATTTCGTTTTGAACTCGATCCTCAATATAATTATTGGAAAATGGCGTGGATGCTGACGCCTGACACCAAGCAATGGCAGCACATAGCAAGTTTAGGACAGGGGATTGTGCCTTTTGGAGAGTGTGAGCAGATCTGGTCATTAATGAACTTGGTTTACTTTGAGATAGGCGGTAGAGCCAGTTACCGTAAGTTACTCTTGAGTGAAATTATCCGAACATTGACGGGGTTTGAGCCTAAGTCGACCAGCACCACTGCACGTGTTCAAGCGCTCTATAACGAAATTGAAAGTAGTCTGCATCAGCCATGGACAGTGGCAGGGATGGCTGAAAGAGTGTTTATCAGTGAAGAGCAACTCAATAGAGTCACCAAGACGCTATTCAACCTCTCACCACGCAGTAAATTGATTCAATTACGCATGGACAAAGCCACCAGTCTACTGAAATATCAAGATTGGTCAGTTTCTATGATTGCTAATCGCTTAGGCTACAAAGATCCTTATAACTTTTCGCATCGTTTCAAAAAGCATTTCGGTTTATCACCCAGTCAATATCGAAAGAGCCATCGACTTCTTGGTTAGCCTTGCACGATGAAATGAGAAGTGTGGGAGAAGAAGGTTACATATAGGCATGAGTTGAAAAGGGCCCTTCGCTTAGACATAAAGTCTGAACTCGGAGCCCTAATGACACGCATCTAGTGTCTGTCTATTTAAGCTTACTCGCCTGCAATCTGTAGGTGAGAGCGCTTTAGGCTAGCAATCAACATGTAGATCGTTGTAGCAAGTAGAGACGCGAACAGGTAAGTGAACAATCCTGCTTGTGAATCCATAAAGCTGTCTGCAATGATTGGTCCCGCAACAGAACCGATGCTGTAGCAAAGTAGCATGATTTGAGTCACTGACACCAAGTAGCTTGGGTCAAGGTTACGGCAACCTAAGTTAATCGCGATTGGGTATAGCGCAAATGTGGCCATGCCTAATACGAACAAGCTCATGCCTAGTACGTAGAAATCGTGATTGATAGTCAGCACACCAATGCTTGCAACCCCTAGCAGGCAGAACAAAGCCATTAATAACACTTGTCCTACGTGGTGAGATAACCAAGTCACCATCGGCTGTACAGCCATACCACCCATGATAACCAAAGCCATCAAACCACCAATGTCTTCGTGTGCAATGTTACGTTGAGCAAGTTCAACTGGCATCAAGCCGTAAATCGCACCTAGCGTTAATCCGGAAACAATGCAGCCAATTAGCGCGCTGTGGCTTAATTTGCTGATCTGCTTTAAAGACAAAGATTGCGCATCGTGGATCTGTGGTGGAGTTGCTTGTCCGTACATCAGCACAATGATCGCACCAAACAGAAGGGTGAACATTGCGATGAAAGGTACGCCACCAGTAATACCTAGGTAACCGATACCAAGCTGACCAACTGCAGAACCGCCGTACAGTGAACACATGTAGATAGCGAGACGTTTTGCGCGTTGTGACTCGTCGCCGCTCATTAGCCAAGACTCTACAATCACGAAGATACCTGCAACCGCCACACCAGCCACAAAGCGAGCTAGTAGCCATACTGCTTGGTGTGGGATCAATGGCAATACAAGGATCGTTGCGATGAACACACTCAATGCGATGACGAACGCGTCTTTGTGGCCAACACGCGCAATGGCACGTTCAATCAATAATGTACCAGCCAGTAGACCTGCATAGAATGCACTCGCCAACCAACTCGATAGATCTTTGTCTAAGCCATACTCAGACAGCATTAATGGTAATGAACTCATTAAGTAGCCTGAAGCGATCGCGTAAAAAGACAATGCAATAACAGGAACAGTTATGCGAGTTGTTGGTTGGATGTTGTCCAATGCAGGAGCCTCTGATAGTAAAAGAAACGATGAATTTTCCGCGACTATGGGGGAGAAACTGAATTGGGTAAAACAAATAAAAATGGTCGTTAAGATAAAAGAAATTTATCGACCAACTAAACTAAAATACGGTTGCGATATTTGGTGGTTTGGCGAGATTTTATGCGGGCAAAAAGTCGTTAAGCCGTTGTTCATTGGTGGTTTAATTTAGAAAAAGATTGCAGCGTGATTGTCTTTTTATGATTTGGATTGAGTGGGATTTTAAGTGTTAGACCGTTTCTTTACGGTATTGACGTGGCGAGCTTCCACTCCACTTACGAAAGGCATGACGAAAGTTAGCGCTATCAGAAAAGCCAACTCGTTCAGATATCTCTTCAATACTCATTCGAGTTGAAGAAAGGTAGTGCCGGGAAAGGTGAAAGCGAACATGGTCCAGTATCTTCTGATAGCTCGTATCCGCTGCTTTCAGGTGACGACGCAGAGTTCGAGAAGACATGCCCAGTTCTGAAGAAATGGATTCTATAGAAGGGTAACATCCTGGCCTTTCAATCAGCATCTGAGAGACTTTCTCTTTGAGGCTACTGGGTGCACTGACTTTTGCCAACATGTCATCACACGATTTTAAGCACATCTGTAAAGTGATGGGGTTGGCGGTAGGAAGAGATGAATACAAGGTGGTTGCGTCGAACTCCCATTCAAGCTGGTCACTATTGAATTCAACCGGGCAGCGGAAAATCTCTGTGTATAGATCGCCGTATTCAGGTTTTGGATAGGGGAAGCGGATCACTTGAGAAGGAAAGGGCTGCTGTAAGACCTCTTCGCACAAACTGTGTATCGCCGCGAACCAGTATTCACAACAAAAGGGCAGTAAAGAATCGAGTTCGATAAGTTGCTCTGCGCGAAAGTAACCAATGTTGTCTTCTACAGACATGGTTTTCCTGAGGACAGGGCCAGCAAGTTGCAGATACTTAAACCCGATTAAAAAGGCATCGAGTAGTGTTTCGCTGCTAAACACCGCATAACCGAGCACGCCGAAATCGCTGAACCTCGCTTGTTGGCCAACTTTAAGCCCCAATCCGTCTTCGTTGGAATTCGCTAACGCATTACTGAACACAGCAAGCTTTTGCGCCAAAGTGATGTGTGTATCGGGTGTGTTGAGTTGGAGAGCATCGATGTTACTGCCTTCGAGCAACTCTTCGATACTGAGAACAGGCGACAGGTAACGATGCAGCAACTGAAGATCCAGAATGCCGAATGCTTGCATGTCGGGTTCGTAAACTGCGGTGTATTCCATAAGCTGCCTCTTCTTGAATATCGATATCTTAACCGAACTTTTAACATTTACGCCTGTTGCTTGTTCTCACTTTCGCAAGCTTGTTCCAAATTTTGGTTTATGTGTGCAAGGTTTTATTGGGCTTACACAGGTCGTGTCCGAATATCACCGGTTTTTGTCTTTTTGAAACCTGTTCGAAATGTTATCGAAATGTTGTAATTTATTGGGCTGCACATTGGAGCGTCTCAAACATTTTGCTCAATAACGACTCTTATCTACATGACACACCAATGTGCAGGCTCGTGATGACAAGAAAGAGACTTATTACAACGATTAGAACGTCTACGGTGACCGTCACAAACAGGTCTAAGCCGCACAAGGAGATCATGGATGCACAATCTTGCTGTTAATTTGGAGCGTAGCGCTTCGCTTTTTCCAACTAAAGCCGCTCTGCGTATGGGATCGGATGAAATCAGTTTTTCTCAGTTAGAACAACTTTCTGGAAACGTGGCTGCTAACTTGAAAAGACTTGGGTTGCAGAACGGAGATAAGGTAGCGTTGTCATGCCCGAACGTGACTTACTTTCCGATAGCCTATTACGGGATTCTAAAAGCGGGTTGTGTAGTCGTGCCTTTGAACGTGCTATTCAAGGCCAGAGAGATCGCTTATCACCTTAATGACTCTAACGCGAAGGCCTATTTATGTTTTGACGGCAGTGAAGAGCTTCCAATTGGTCGCTATGGTTTACAAGGTTTTGAGCAGGCAAACCACTGTGAACACTTTGTCGAGATGCCTATCCCAACAAACACAGACACTACTTTAGAAAGTAATGGGGAGCATGAATCAATCGCTGATTGGTTGGCACAACCTTTTACTCCTTTTGAGTCTGTGGCTTGTCATGGCGATGATACCGCTGTGATCCTTTATACCTCTGGCACGACGGGTCAACCAAAAGGGGCTGAGCTTTCCCACACCAACATGCAAACCAATGCGATGTCGTCACAGTATCTAATGAGATTGGAGTACAGCGACACCACAATGGCTACACTGCCTTTATTTCATAGCTTCGGTCAGACGGTGATGATGAACGCGAGTGTGCTAACAGGGTCCACCATGGTGTTGATTCCTCGTTTTGAACCGTCATTGGTTATTGAACAGATCATTAGCCATAAAGTCAGCGTGTTTGCGGGTGTTCCTACTATGTATATCGCGCTATTAAAGGCGGGAGAAGAGTCTTCTGATAGTTTAGAAAACACAAGCAAACGCTCTGAACAGGTTAAACACAGCTTGAGGTTAGGTGTTTCTGGCGGTGCTTCTATGCCGCTTGAGGTTATACGACAGTTTGAATCTCGTTTTGAATTACCAGTCTTAGAAGGTTATGGGCTCTCGGAAACGGCGCCGGTTGCGACCTTTAATCATATTGATGGCGATCGTTTATCGGGTAGTGTCGGTCAGCCTTTATGTGGCCACCTCATCAAGATTACTGATATACAAGGCAACTCTGTCGCTATGGGTGAACTCGGCGAAGTCTGCATTAAAAGCCCAAGTGTGATGAAAGGCTATTATCAAAGGCCAGAGGCGACAGCTGAATCTATTCGTGATGGTTGGTTCTTAACGGGAGATATCGGTCGCGTCGATGAGCATGGCAATTTGTTCATTGTTGACCGTGTTAAAGACATGATTATTCGTGGTGGGTACAACGTTTATCCACGTGAAGTCGAAGAAGTGTTGATGTGTCACCCCGATGTCGAAATGGTCGCGGTGGTAGGCGAGCATCATGAACATTTAGGCGAGGAGATCCACGCGCATGTGGTTCTTCACGAACATACGCAATGTGATAGTGCCGCCTTGATAGCATGGTGTCGTGAGCAACTCGCCGACTACAAATACCCGCGTAAGGTATTCATTCGTAAAGCCTTACCCATGACAGCAACCGGAAAAATCTTGAAGCGTGAGTTACACCCACTAGAAATAGCGGAGATGGCAAATGGATAGTTATGATTTTATTATTGTTGGCGGTGGTTCAGCTGGGTGTGTGATGGCTTCTCGGCTGTCGGAAGATCCTGATGTGACGGTTTGCTTGTTAGAAGCGGGTGGTAAAGACACCAGCCCATTCATTCACACACCCGTTGGCGTGGTGGCGATGATGCCAACCAAACTCAATAATTGGGCATTCGAAACGGTTGAACAGCCGGGTTTGAACGGTCGTAAAGGCTATCAGCCTAGAGGTAAGACACTTGGCGGTTCTAGCTCTATCAATGCCATGATGTACGCTCGTGGACATCGCTATGACTACGATAGATGGGAAAGCTTGGGCAATGCTGGCTGGAACTATGAATCCTGTTTGCCTTACTTTAAGAAAGCAGAAAACAACGAAGTCCACCAAGATGAGTTCCATGGCCAAGGTGGTCCTCTTAATGTGGCCAATCTTAGATCGCCAAGCCCTATGTTGGAACGTTATTTAACGGCGTGTGAATCGATAGGTGTCCCTCGCAATGAGGATATTAACGGCGCTGCTCAGTTTGGGGCGATGCCGACGCAGGTAACACAGCTGAATGGTGAACGATGCAGTGCTGCCAAGGCTTACTTAACGCCAAACCTTTCACGATCGAATCTCACGGTCGTGACTAAAGCCACCACACATAAGGTTTTGTTTGAAGGCAAGAAGGCGATTGGGGTTGAATATGGTTCTAGCGGAAAGCGTTATCAGATACGATGCAACAAAGAAGTGATTCTTTCCGCTGGCGCGTTTGGTTCTCCCCAATTGCTGTTACTGTCTGGTGTCGGTGCTCAAACTGAACTAGAGACACATGGAATCGAACAGGTTCATGAATTACCTGGAGTGGGCAAGAACCTTCAAGATCATATCGACTTAGTACATTCGTATAAATGCAGTGAAAAGCGTGAAACTTTTGGTATCTCGCTGCAAATGGTCTCTGAAATGACCAAAGCCTTACCACTATGGCGCAAAGAACGCCGCGGTAAAATGAGCAGTAATTTTGCAGAGGGAATAGGCTTTCTCTGTTCCGAAGATCATATCGCTGTACCGGATTTAGAGTTTGTATTTGTGGTCGCTGTTGTAGATGACCATGCTAGAAAAATTCATACCAGTCATGGCTTTACCTCTCATGTCACCTTATTGCGACCGAAGAGCTACGGCACCGTAACGCTCAATAGTAATGATCCCTATGATCCGCCTAAGATCGATCCTGCGTTTTTCAGTCATCCTGAAGACATGGAGATCATGATTAAGGGCTGGAAGAAGCAGTATCAAATGTTAGAGAGTTCCGCGTTTGATGATATCCGAGGCAATGCTTTCTACCCTGTGGACGCCAGTGATGACAAGGCTATCGAGCAAGATATTCGCAATCGTGCAGACACTCAGTATCACCCGATCGGGACCTGTAAAATGGGACCTAGTAGCGATTCTTTAGCTGTGGTAGATAAAGATCTCAAAGTTTATGGATTGGATAATTTGAGAGTCATTGATGCTTCTGTGATGCCGACACTGATTGGGGCAAACACCAATGCACCAACCATTATGATTGCTGAGAAAGTCGCAGATCAAATCAAACAGCAATACGGGTTTGGCAAGCAAGAATCTAATATTCAAGCGAAAGGCGAAGCTGTAGTTTTATTCAAGAAGTTAGGTGATAACCATAAATAAAACAGTAGGTTAGATAGTCTTGATTTGGTAAGACTCTCTAACCTATTTTTGTGTGCTTACTTAGAATTAAGTAATGCTAAATCAATAGCTTAACCAATAGTATTACTTAGTTAGTGCTTGATTAAGCCACTGATCAAATTGACCTTTTGGCAGTGCACCGTTAATCGTATCAACACGTTGACCGTTCTTGAACACCATCACCGTTGGGATGCTTCTGATTTGATACATAGCCGCCAGTTGCTGTTGAGCTTCGGTATCAATTTTAACAAATCGAACATCGCCAGCGCGCTCTTTAGCGACATCGCTAAATACAGGTGCGAAACCTACACATGGGTTGCACCATGTCGCCCAAAAATCGACAACGACAGGCTGTGAACTGTTCAAAATTGATTGGAAATTCAGTGACGTACCTTCGATTGGTGCACCGTCTAGAAGTGCGTTTTTGCACTTACCACAAGTAGGGCTTTCTGAAATTCTTTCTGAAGGAACTCGGTTTACGCCACCGCAAGAAGGGCAACGTGTGTTGAATGTAGACATAACTTTCTCTTTTTATTGCGTCTCCGTGCCTAACGCGATTTACGAATCATGTACGGAACGCTTATACTGTTTAAAACAAGAATAAGATACTCAAATAAAAACAAACAATAAACAGGTAAATGATGACAAAATTTTACGCTGAAATTACGGGCTGGGGAAAGTGTCTGCCACCAGCCGTGCTATCCAATGATGATTTAAGCACTTTCATTGATACGTCTGACGAGTGGATTCGTACTCGAACTGGTATCGAAAATCGTCGTATCAGTCATGTAAATACCTCTGAGCTAGCGACCGTTGCTGCTCAACATGCAATGGCGTGTGCTGGTTTAACAGCCGAAGATATCGATCTTGTGATCGTAGCGACGTGCAGTCCAGACTCTCTTATTCCAAATACCGCGTCTAAAGTTCAACAGAACTTAGGCATCAAGAGCGCAGCAGCTTTTGACCTTAATGCAGCGTGTACAGGCTTTATCTACGGTGTTGAAACAGCAACTCGATTGATTCAAGCGGGCAACTACCGCAATGCGATCGTTGTGGGTGCAGAGCGTCTTTCATTCTTCATCGATTGGACCAAGCGTGATACTGCGGTTTTATTCGGTGATGGCGCTGGCGCTGTGGTTTTATCGCGTACTGAAGAACAAGTGGGTTTACAAGAAGCTCAAATCGGTTGTGACGCAGAGGGCCGTGACATTCTAGCAGTACCAAAATTCGGTACGTCTATGGACCGCTTTGCTGCTGATAACGGTTACTGGGATTTTGATTTCGTTGGTAAAGAGATCTTCAAGCGTGCAGTGAAAGGAATGGGCGCTGCAGCACATACAGTATTGAGTCGCACTGGCACCTCAACTGAAAACATCGATGTTGTGATTCCGCACCAAGCGAACATCCGAATTATTCAAACTCTGTGTGATATGGCGGGCATTGAACGTGAGAAAGCGTTTGTGAACATTCAAAACTACGGCAACACATCGGCTGCGACTGTGCCGATTGCATTGTGTGAATCGTTAGAGCAAGGCTTTGTTAAACCTAACTCAAACATTCTTGTGGCGGCATTCGGTGCCGGTTTAACTTGGGGGGCAGGCCATATTAAGTGGGGTAGCCGTGTTGAGCCGTTAGGTCAATCGGACGCTAAGCTTCCAGAAGCAGATAGCTCGGCATTAGAACTTCTAGAGAGAGCCATTTTACACTGTAAAACGCGTCCTAATTCTGAGAATGAGTAGCAGCATGGCCCAAGTTCGTTTTATGACAGAAGCCGACCTCGATGGAGCGGCTTTAGTTCACCAAGCTACTTTTGTTCGACAGCAAAACTCAAAAAATTGGTTACAATGTAACTTAAATGCTGCGCCACGCTTTCTTAACTTTGTTGCTGAAAGCGATGGCGAGATTGTCGGCTACATTATTTGGGTTCAAAAGAGTGGGTTTAGGCCTGAAGCTGTTTTGGAGCTAGAACAACTTGCTGTGTTACCGAGTGCTCAGGGGCAAGGATTGGGCAAAAAGCTGATTCTAGACTCTTTGCCTCAAGTGAAGCAGAAGCTATCAGAGCAGGGCTCGACACTAAAACATGTATTAGTGACCACCAGAGCAGATAACTTTGCACAAAAGCTCTATCAGTCGACATTGGGCGCTCAAGTCGAAACCACGATTTCAAACTTTTACTCAGCCGATGAAGTGCTTATGATAGCTCGCAATGTAGGTGAACGAATCTGATCGCTGAGTTCTTAGAACCATTATTATCAGCGGCATAACTCGATTAACGTTTTATTAGGGGCTTCTGTGGCCCTTTTGTTATTTCTTAGGAAGTATTTTGAAGAAAGTTTTAGCAATTGGCTACGTTTGGCCAGAACCGAATTCATCTGCGGCTGGCAGCCATATGATGTCTCTTTTACGTCTATTTAAGAGACAAGGTTGGTCAGTTGAATTTGCAACACCCGCTCAAGAAACCGAGCACATGATTGATCTCTCTGAAGAGGGCATCACAAGCCAATCTATACAGTTAAATTGCGATAGCTTTGACGATTACATTGAAGAGCTGCAGCCCGATGTTGTGATGTTTGACCGTTTTATGATGGAAGAGCAATTCGGCTGGCGCGTCGAGAAGGTATGTCCCAATGCCTTTAAGCTACTGGATACTGAAGATTTACAATTCCTACGCAATGCTCGACATGAAGCTGTTAAGAAAGAGACAGAGTTAACGAAAGAGCACCTGTACAGTGACTTGGCGAAACGTGAAATCGCTGCAATCCTGCGCTGTGATCTTTCGTTGATCATCTCAAGTTACGAGATGGAATTGCTCCAATCTGAGTTCAATATCGATCCAAAACTATTACATCACCTGCCGTTCATGGTTGATCTCAACACGTTGCCTGAAAGTACGAAAAGCTTTGAAGAACGTAAGCATTTCATGACGATAGGTAATTTTAGACATGCGCCTAACTGGGATGCAGTGCTTCAGTTACAGAAGATTTGGCCGAAGATTCGTAAGCAGTTGCCTGATAGTGAACTTCATATTTACGGATCTTATCCGCCGCCGAAAGCAACCGCTTTGCATAATCCAAAAACCGGTTTCCATATCAAAGGTTGGGCGAAAGACGCTCAAGAAGTGATGGAGCAGGCTCGTGTGTGTGTTGCACCTTTACGATTTGGCGCAGGCATTAAAGGCAAGTTACTTGATGCGATGAAGCTACAGACTCCGAACGTGACCAGTGAAATCGGCAGCGAAGGCATGTTGCCACAAGGAGAACTGCAATGGCCAGGTGCGGTTGCTGATGATATCGACGAATTTGTTGAAGCTGCAGTTGCCCTTTATAAAGATGAAGAGAAGTGGCTTAAGGCACAAAGCCGATGTCATTCAATCCTTGAAGCGCACTACGAGCAGAATAAACTGGGCGACACATTGATTGAGCGATTGATTGCGTTAGAGTCGGATCTTGAATCTCATCGACTGGATAACTTCTTTGGTTCGATGCTCAAACACCACAGCATGGCGAGCACGAAGTATATGTCCCAGTGGATAGCTGAAAAGAACAAGACTAAGTAGCTTACATAATACAACCAATACAACCGAATTAAATCATAAGCCCTTAGGTTAACGCCTAGGGGCTTTTTTCATGCAGGGCGCTTGTTAATTCCAGACTTACAAAACGACACATACTCGCAGTACATTAGCATTGACTAATTTATATTTATTAGTAAACTCTAATTTATAGGTTGTTATGAGTTTATGATGTTTGTGGATAGGAGAGGTTTGTGCTTAGTTTGATTCCTTGGGATGCTTTTTTCGGCGGCATGTTGTTAGGCGTGTCGGCCATTGTTTTAATGTTGGGGATTGGTCGAGTTGCTGGCATTAGTGGCATTGTCAGCCGATTATTGCCAACTGGCACCAGCAACAAAGAACGTAAAGATGCGGATACAGCAAACACCGAAAAACACTGGCGTATCGCCTTTGTTGTGGGAATGGTCGCAAGTGGTTGGCTATTAATTCCGACGGGCTACCAACTTCCGCAGTTAGAAGAGATGAATCTCGCTTTAGTGATTATTGCTGGCCTTCTGGTGGGCTTTGGTACTAAAACAGCGAACGGTTGTACTAGCGGGCATGGCATTGTCGGAATGGCTCGTTTATCTAAACGTTCTATTGTTGCGACCTGTGTATTTATGGGTGTGGCAATCGTAACCGTGTTTATCAAGAATCTGACTGGCTTGGGGGCATAATGAAAAACGCTTCATTTACTATCGTTATCGGTTTGGTCGCAGGTATTCTTTTTGGCTCTGGCATGATCATCTCAGGGATGGTTGATCCTGAGAAGGTACTCGGCTTCTTAGACATTACCGGTAACTGGGACATTAGTTTGGCATTCGTCATGGGTGGCGCGCTATTGGTCTTTGCTCCGTTTTATCATCTGGTCATTAAAAAGCGCGCTAAAGCCATCAATGGCGAGCCGTTAGATAGCCGTAACAATCCGTTGATAGACAGAAAGCTGATTCTTGGATCTACAGCGTTTGGCTTAGGCTGGGGGATTGCAGGCTTTTGCCCAGGCCCTGCGGTAACCAGCCTAAGTGGCGGCAACCCGACGGTGTGGGTGTTTATGATAAGCATGCTGGTGGGAATGTGGCTGGCGGATCGTATGAACAAAACGTGTTAGTAGCAAGCTTATAGCTGATTACATTGGCTTTGACGTTATCCGTTCTGAGCTGACCAAGCATAGAGGTTGACTCGCTTTCAGCACGAAAGTCAGTCAGCCTCTTTCTATATTTACTGTTTCTATTATTTTCAGTTATCTACAATCTGCTGTTATCTAAAATCTACTATTTAATAGTCGTTGAAACTGGACAGTGGTCGCTGAGTTTGTAGTCCAGAACATCTTGTGTTTCAAATACCTTCTGCTTTGCAGGAGAAGCATTTAGCGACTCACTCACCACAATATGATCAATAACAGAGCGGAACTGATGTGTGCGATAATTGTTGCGGTTAGAGCGTACCTTACAATCTGCACGGGTCTTTCGTGTCGCTAACTGCGCATCAGTATATTGTGATAACTCTTTCCACATCCAATCTCGTGAGTAAGCGAGGTTATGGTTAAAGTCGCCAAGAATGGCGTAGTCTTCGTTATTGCGCTCTCTTTGCTTTATCCACTTGTTCAGTTGCTGAGCTTGCTCTTTTAAACGAGAGCAATCGCGGTTGGACTTATACGCTCCGCTACAACCTGCCTTTAAATGCACAGACAACATGTGAATGGGTTTAAAGTTTGTTTCTACAACGATATAGCTGGCAAACCTAAGTTTACTGTTGGATGTGGTTTCAAGCGGAAAGTCAGCGTAGTCGGTGAGGGCTACTCCTTTACGAACTGCAAATCCCGTGTATTGGTTCACTTCTTTAAATTGGCGGTTGCTGTTCTTAGATAGTGCCCGGTCAGACATCAATATCTTGTATTGATCACCAGCCACACGCTGAATGGCATTTACGTTATCGACTTCTTGAAACGCAACCACGTCTGCGTCTAAGGATTGAAAATAAGTTGCGAGTTTGTCGAAATCAGCTTGATCACGTTTGTCAGAAAACTTATTCACAGCCTCGTTGGTTGATAACCATTCGATATTCCAACTGGATATGGTCAAAGGTTCAGCAAATGTCTGGCTACTGAGTAAGCAGCCTAACATTATCCAGTTTTGAAGTCGTTTCATGCCAAATATCCCTAATTTTGTCTGCCAATATTGATGAGCCGTTATCCTACAACACTTACCAAAAATTCAACTCTTTTTAGGAGTTTTTTTATTGTTACATTGTTTCTTTTCGACTTGAGAACTAGCGTAATAATATTGAATTGATCTTAGTCAGCGTTCTCTTTTTATTGATCCAAATCAATACTCAAAGTTGGTGGTTCTCGTTAAATACGCCACAATATCTAGTGTTAGTTAAACGATAAATCGCTCTATATAGTGTGTTTGTGGATAAGTCTGTGAATACCTCAAGAGTAAGGAGAAGTGGTGAAATCAATCGTAATCAAGCGTGATGGCTCAAGAGCTCCATTCAGTAGAGATCGCATCCAAGCTGCAGTGGAAGCAGCATCAGACAAAGCCGATAAGGAAATTGCTATTTATGCACTGAATGTGGCATTAGCAGTTGAGTTGAAGCTCGAAGACTACGATGAAGTTCATATCTCTGAAATTCAAACCATGGTCGAGAACGAGCTAATGCAGGGACCATACAAGTCTCTGGCTCGTGCCTACATTGAATATCGTCATGACCGCGACATCGCCCGTGAGAAGCAAAGCGCTTTAACTCGTGAGATCGAAGGTTTGATCGAAGAAAGCAACGTTGATCTAATCAATGAAAACGCGAACAAAGATGGCAAAGTAATCCCAACTCAGCGTGACCTGCTGGCGGGTATCGTGGCTAAACACTATGCGAAAACTCACATTTTGCCACGTGATATCGTACATGCTCACGAATGTGGTGATATTCACTACCACGATCTAGACTACGCACCGTTCTTCCCAATGTTTAACTGCATGCTTATCGATCTGAAAGGCATGTTAACGCATGGCTTCAAGATGGGTAACGCGGAAATCGACACACCTAAGTCTATTTCTACGGCGACAGCGGTAACCGCGCAGATCATCGCGCAAGTGGCGAGTCACATCTACGGCGGCACAACGATTAACCGCATCGATGAGGTTCTTGAACCTTACGTTATGGCGAGCTACGAGAAGCACTTATCGCTAGCGAAAGAGTGGGACATTCATAGCCCAGAAGCTTTTGCTATCTCTCGCACAGAGAAAGAGTGTTACGACGCGTTCCAATCTCTGGAGTACGAAGTAAACACGCTGCACACCGCTAATGGTCAAACACCATTCGTGACGTTTGGTTTTGGTTTAGGTGAAAGCTGGGGCTCGAAATTGATTCAGCAATCAATCTTGAAAAACCGCATTGCAGGTTTGGGTAAGAACCGTAAAACAGCCGTGTTCCCTAAACTGGTATTTGCGATCAAAGATGGTTTGAACCACCAGAAGCAAGATCCAAACTACGACATCAAGCAATTAGCGCTAGAGTGTGCGTCTAAGCGTATGTACCCAGACATTCTTAACTACGACAAAGTAGTAGAAGTGACAGGGTCATTTAAAACTCCTATGGGTTGTCGTAGCTTCTTGAATACTTACGAAGAAAATGGTGAGTTGATTCACGAAGGCCGTAACAACTTAGGTGTTGTTAGCTTGAACTTGCCACGTATTGCGATTAACGCAAAACAAGATATGGCTAAGTTCTACGAACTGCTTGATGATAAACTCAAGCTGGCTCGTCGTGCATTAGAAACTCGTATTTCTCGTCTAGAAAACGTGAAAGCACGTGTTGCTCCAATCCTATACATGGAAGGTGCATGTGGCGTTCGCTTGAAAGCAGACGACTCTATCGCTGATATCTTTAAGAACGGCCGTGCTTCTGTTTCTCTTGGTTACATTGGTATCCACGAAGCAATGACTGCGCTTTACGGTACTGACGTTCACCTGTACGACGATGGCGAAATGCGTGCTAAAGCGCTTGAGCTGGTGGAGTACATGAAGCGTGAAGTGGAATCTTGGACGAAAGAGACAGGTTACGCATTCAGCCTATACGGCACACCAAGTGAAAACCTATGTAGCCGTTTCTGCAGCATCGACACCAAAGAGTTTGGTGTGATTGATGGCGTAACAGACCGTGGTTACTACACCAACAGCTTCCACTTAGATGTGCAGAAGACAGTGAACCCATACGACAAGATCGATTTCGAGATGCCTTATCCTGAAATTTCTAGCGGTGGTTTTATCTGTTACGGCGAATTCCCGAACATGCAGAAGAACATCGAAGCACTAGAAAACGTATGGGATTACAGCTACACACGTGTTCCTTACTACGGCACTAACACACCGATTGATGAGTGTTACGAATGTGGTTACAACGGTGAGTTCGACTGTACAAGTAAGGGCTTTACGTGTCCTAAATGTGGCAACCATGACTCAACCAAAGTATCGGTGACGCGCCGTGTTTGTGGTTACCTTGGTAGCCCAGATGCACGACCATTTAACTTCGGTAAGCAAGAAGAAGTTAAACGCCGCGTGAAGCATCTTTAGTAAGCTCTAAGATTATTAGCTAGCTTACTTAGAAGAGCTACGTTTCAAGAAATATGTTTGGTATCGGCGCTATGTCGATACCAATTCATTTGTTTCAACTCTCGCTACTTTTCGAGTTAAACCATTAAGCCATCACGAGTTTTCAATACTGCCTTATGAATTATCACCAATATCACCCAATCGACGTTGTAAATGGCCCTGGAACACGCTGCACTTTGTTTGTGTCGGGTTGTGTACACCAGTGTCGCGGGTGTTATAACCAATCAACGCAAAGGTTGGACTCCGGGCATTTGTTTACTCAAGAACTGCAAGACCACATTATCGCTGATCTCAATGATCCGCGAATTAAGCGTCGTGGCTTGTCACTTTCTGGTGGTGATCCTTTGCATCCTGCAAACGTATCTGAAGTGCTTAAGCTTGTTCAACGCGTAAAAGCAGAATGTGAAGGCAAAGACATCTGGATGTGGACGGGTTACGAGCTCGATGAGCTTGATGAAAAGCAAAAGCAAGTACTTGAATACGTAGATACTTTGATTGATGGTCGTTTTGAACAAGATAAAGCGGATCCAATGTTGGATTGGCGTGGTAGTTCAAACCAAATCATCCATCGGTTCCGACTCTAGTAGACTTTCGTTAGTTAACGTCAACCTACATTAGTGCAAATTAGTAGCCTCAGCTTCTCTGTTGAGGCTTTTTTATTTTATGACGTTCTAAATTTGTAAATTGATTGAATATTGAACTATATGGAATAGGGAATATTAGATTGCACCAGTCTCAACTAGAGTTATCTCCTAAAAATCAAAACTTTGATGAATTTCTGTTTCTTAAATTGTAAATAAAATGATAACTTGGAGGCCATTACTTGAATTTCAAAGGGTTGTGACTTTCATGTTTTCACATCTACCAAAACCAACTTTAGATCCAATTTTATCTCTTTCTGTCGCTTACCGTGGCGACCCTCGTACTGACAAAGTCGATTTAGGTATTGGCGTTTACAAAAACGACCAAGGCGAAACACCTATCATGAAAGCCGTTTCTATGGCTCAAGATATCGTTGTTGAAACGCAGAAAACCAAAGCTTACGTTGGCCTAGCAGGCTGTGAAGAGTTCAACCAGAGCATGGTTGATCTGCTGCTTAAAGGGACTTCTGCAATGGATCGCGTTGCTGCGATTCAAACACCGGGTGCAAGTGGTGCACTTCGCATGTTGGGTGACTTAATGAAAGTTTCTCAACCAGACACCACGGTTTGGATTTCAAACCCAAGCTACGTTAACCACAAACCGGTGATGGAAGCGGCAGGCTTAAAAGTTCGATATTACAATTACTTCAGTCCTGAAACGAAGCAAGTTGATACTGCAAGAATGTTGGATGACCTTTCAAAAGCGGGTCCATCAGATGTGGTACTACTGCACGGTTGCTGTCATAACCCAACGGGTGCGGATATCGACTTTGAGGCGTGGCAGGAAATTACCAAACTATCGCAGAAAAATGGCTTCTTGCCGTTCGTTGATATTGCTTACCAAGGCTTTGGTGATGGCTTAGAAGAAGACGCAAAAGGTCTTCAACACATGGCTAACAACGTCGAAGAGATGTTGATTACGACATCTTGCTCGAAGAACTTCGGTTTATACCGTGAAAGACCGGGTGCCGCTATCGTGATTGGCAAAAACAGCGAACACGTTGGCAATGCTAAAGGTAAGCTTCTAACGCTTGCTCGTTCAACTTACACAATGCCGCCAGATCATGGTGCAGCTTTGGTTAAAACAATTCTTCAGAATCAAGAGCTAACCTCGATTTGGAAGCAAGAATTGAGTGAAATGCAGCAACGTTTGTTGAATCTGCGCCAAAGTTTATGTGATGAATTGCGAAATACTTATAACACGTCACAATTTGACTTCATTGAAAGCCATAAAGGCATGTTTAGTGTACTAGGCTTTAAAGAAACTCAAATGAATCAATTACGTGAAGAATATGGAGTCTATGGTGTTGGTGATGGACGCATCAATATCGCAGGCCTTTCCGAATCTCATATTCCTTATGTAGCAAAAGCGATAGCAAACGTTTCAAAATAGAAGGTGACTGAATGTATAATTGGAAAGCGATTGTAGTTTTAATGCTAAGTGGTGGCCTGTTTGCTTGTTCGGCTACAACTCAAGCTCCTGTTGAGCCAGAGCAAAAGCCTCAAATCGAACAACCTGTTGTGGATGACTCTTCAAAAACTGACGCAACAGAAGGCGAGAAAGTAACGGAACCTACTGAGAAGCCTGAAGAAGTAAAACCAACTGAGCCGGAAGTAAAACCTGCACCTGTTGAAAAACCAGTAGAGAAGGTTAGAAAAACAAGTGACGGCAAACTGATTCTTGGTGAAGAAGAGTGGGTGTTTGTTCCTGGTTTAAAAGAAGCGTTTAAAGCACGTGTCGATACCGGTGCAACAACCTCTTCAATCAGTGCAGTTGATATTGTTGATTTTGAACGTGACGGCAAAGACTGGGTTAAGTTCAAGATTGAACACGACGGAATTACAACTGAAGAGATCAGCTTACCAGTAGAACGCTGGGTTAAGATCAAGCAATCAAGCGCAGAAGGCACACAACGACGCGCTGTGGTTGTAGCTTCGATTCAAATTGGCGATCTAAAAGACAAAACTGAATTTACGCTAGCCGACCGAACGCATCTTTCTTTCCCACTTCTGTTGGGTAGAAGCTTCTTTAGAGATGTTGCGGTTGTCGACGTGAGCAAAAAATACGTTCAGAAGAAAATTACTAAATAACAAGTTCTGCTCGTCATCAAAGCTTTTCGTTTGAAGAGCTATAGTTTCAAAGGTGACGAGCTTAAAAGACTTTTAGTGTTGATAAATGAAATCCCTACCAGTTCTGCTGGTGGGGATTTTTTATTTACACCCCATAACGTATGAAAAGCATCTAAATGGTCTATGTTTACTATTCGTTTACTGTTTAGCCTCGACAACGTGATCGAGATCTCTATATAATCCGCGCTTCGATTTTTGTTTAATCCATACTTTCGTACTTCTTATTTAGGTTCTTGAAATAGCCTAATAATTATCTGTCAGTACACGCTTAGGAATTAGTTCTTTGATATCTACCGCGAACATCACAATGCAATTTGGCGCAGAGCCGCTGTTTGAAAACATCTCTGCTAAATTTGGTAACGGCAACCGTTATGGTTTGATCGGCGCTAATGGTTGCGGCAAATCAACGTTCATGAAAATCCTAAGTGGCGCATTAACGCCAAGCTCGGGCAACGTTTCTATCACTCCAGGAGAAAAGCTGGGTGTGCTAAGCCAAGATCAGTTCGCTTTCGAACAGTACAGCGTTATCGACGTTGTGATCATGGGCGACAGAAAGCTGTGGGAAGTAAAACAAGAACGTGACCGCATTTACTCTTTGCCAGAAATGAGCGAAGACGATGGCATGAAAGTCGCTGAGCTTGAAAGCGAATTCGCGGAAATGGATGGCTACACAGCAGAAAGCCGTGCTGGCGACATCCTAATTCAAGCGGGTATTGAAGAAGAGTTCCATTTCGGCTTGATGCAGCAAGTAGCTCCAGGTTGGAAACTGCGTGTGCTATTGGCACAAGCTCTGTTTGCAAACCCAGATATCCTGCTTCTTGATGAACCAACCAACAACTTGGACATTCACACGATCAACTGGCTTGCTGAAGAGCTAAACCAGCGTAAATGTACAATGATCATCATTTCGCACGATAGACACTTCCTGAACTCTGTGTGTACACACATGGCAGACATCGACTACGGTGAGCTACGTGTTTACCCTGGTAACTACGAGTACTTCCTAGAAGCATCAGGCTTGATTCGTGAGCAACTTCTAGCAAGTAATGCTAAGAAAGCGGCTGAAATCAGTGAGCTTCAAGATTTCGTAAACCGTTTTGGTGCTAACGCATCTAAAGCAAAACAAGCAAGCTCTCGCGCTAAGAAAATGGACAAAATCACGCTTGATGAAGTGAAATCATCGAGCCGTATGAGCCCATCTATTGATTTTGGTGAAGGTAAGAAACTGCACCGTCAAGCGCTTGAACTTCAAGACCTTGGTCACGGCTTCGATGGCGAAACATTGTTTGCCGGTGGTAACTTGCTGCTTGAAGCGGGTACTCGTCTTGCGGTTATCGGTGAGAACGGTGTAGGTAAAACCACGCTGCTACGTTGCCTAGTTCAAGAGCTAGAGCAAAACGAAGGTATCGTAAAATGGTCTGAAAACGCATCTGTAGGCTACTGCCCACAAGATAGTACGTCTGACTTTGATAACGACCTGAGCATCTTCGATTGGATCTCACAATGGCGCACAGTGAAGCACGATGACCTTATGGTACGTGGCATTCTAGGTCGCCTATTGTTTACTGCTGACGATGCGAACAAAAAAGCGCGTAACTGTTCTGGTGGTGAGAAGAACCGTCTGTTATTCGGCAAGCTAATGATGCAAGACATCAACGTGCTTGTAATGGACGAACCAACCAACCACATGGACATGGAAGCAATCCAAGCCCTGAACGACGCGTTGAAGGTTTACACTGGCACGCTTATCTTCGTAAGCCATGACCGAGAGTTCGTTTCTTCATTAGCAACACACATCATCGATGTAAAAGATCAACAGCTAGTGAGCTTCCAAGGTACTTATGAAGAGTACTTAGATCACCAGAAAAAGATGCTGATGGTTAGCTTATAAAGCAAGTCGCTGGCTCAGGTCGTGAACGACTAAAAGCCAGCGAAACTAACAAACAAAAAAGCCCCGAACATTAATATGTTCGGGGCTTTTCTATGTAATACGTTTAGCTATTTATTACTCAGTAATTGAAATCTAGATTAGAATCCGAATCGAGCCGACATTAAGATTTGGTGGCCATATGTGCCGTTATTGCGCATATCAAGACCAACAGACAGTTGATCAGTTGAATGGAAACGAGCACCGATACCCAAAATTGAACGAGTGTCATCGTTGTCGATCAGTTGACCAAGGCGTGCGTTAACTTCAACGTTTGCCATTAACCAAGCTCTCAAGCCAATGTTGATTTCTGTTTTGATGTGGTTATCGTCATTACGTTCAATGTTGTGCAGTAACATTTGGCCAGTAACGTCAGCAAATTGATTTATTGGGCCGTTGAATCCCATACCTACCGCTGCATCCCAATCACTTTCAAATTCTGAATCGATACGAGCAACAAAGTGAGAGTTCTGAGTGAACATTGTTGTGACTTCACCACCGAAAGTACTTGGGCTAGTACCCATGCGCAGCTCGAATGTGTTGTAGTTAAAGTTGTTTGCAGACGCAGAGAATGAACACAGTGCAGCGAGTCCTAAAAGGACAGTCTTATTCGTGCAACCTAGCATGGTGACTCCATATAAATTGTATTTTGCGGCAGTATAATACAAAAAAGCCTGCAATATGCAGGCCAATTATTTGAAGTCGGTATTTTTATATTAATCGCTTATAGAATCTGGATGTGGTCCACTTCGATTTCAGGTGTCTTACCACCTTCATATTCACCGAAGATACGAACTTTTGTATCAGCGGTCAGTGGTTGTGCTAGGCGGATATCATCATCAAGTTCGATTTGAATTTCACTCTGGCCATCAGAGAAGACAAACGTGTCATTCTTAAGTTGACGAACGATCTTGCCATCCACAATTGCTTCTTGCTCTGCGAACATGCTTGTGTCGGCAAGTAGTGTTGCAACAGAAACGGTTTCAATTGGGCCAGTATAAGCAATAGCGCTTTCGTGCTTGCTGTTGACATTATTATTGCTGTTGTGGTCACTAGCCATTGCGAAAGTAGGAGCAAGGATAATAGTAGATGCGATAGCTAATACAGTTTTTTTCATGGTGAATCCCTTAATGTTGTTTTTAGTAGAAACGTTTTTCTGAATTTGAAACGTTTCTTTTCGTTAGTACGTTTTTTGTTGAAGCGCCTGTTATCGTTCACAAGCTTCGTTTCGATGGAGCTATTAAACAACACTGGGGTTGAATCCAGAGTGAGTAACACATTCATTTTCCATTCATTTTATTGAGCATCTACTCGGCAATGACGTTAAGATGGTCGCAGAGAAATATTGCCCACAGCTATAAATTGAAAATTAAGAAATTAAGAAATTAAGAAATTAAGAAATTAAGGATTTAAGTACAAATGCGAGCACCATTAAGTGCCCTTATGGTTCAAGGGACAACGTCAGATGCCGGAAAAAGTGTTTTGGTGGCAGGTTTATGCCGTGTTTTGGCAAGGAAAGGAATCAAAGTGGCACCTTTTAAGCCACAAAACATGGCGTTGAACAGTGCTGTGACAAAAGATGGTGGCGAAATTGGCCGTGCTCAAGCGGTTCAGGCGCAAGCTTGTAATATAGAGCCAACCGTTCACATGAACCCTGTATTGCTAAAGCCCAACTCAGATACCGGCGCGCAAGTGATTTTGCAAGGCCGAGCGCTGAGCAACATGGAAGCGACGGGTTATCATGATTACAAGAAAGTGGCGATGGATACAGTTATCGATTCGTTTGACCGACTTTCTGAAGAATATGAAAGCGTGATGATTGAAGGTGCGGGGAGCCCAGCCGAAATCAATCTTCGTGAAAATGATATCGCTAACATGGGATTTGCTGAGAAAGCGGACATCCCTGTGATCATCGTTGCTGATATTGACCGTGGTGGCGTTTTTGCGCATCTCTACGGGACATTAGCTCTATTGTCTGAATCTGAACAAGCTCGTGTAAAAGGCTTTGTGATAAATCGTTTTAGAGGCGATATCGCACTGCTTCAATCTGGCCTAGATTGGCTAGAGGAAAAAACCGGCAAGCCTGTGATTGGTGTGTTGCCATATCTGCATGGTTTTAACTTAGAAGCGGAAGATGCCATTACCTCTGCTCAAGAGTCTTACGGAGAAGCTAAGCTTAAGGTGGCGGTGCCAGTGCTAACCCGAATCAGCAACCATACAGACTTTGACGCGTTAAGATTGAATCCTTCGATTGATTTACGTTATGTCGGTAAAGGCGAACGTGTAAACAATGCTGATTTAATTATCTTGCCGGGTACAAAGTCGGTAAGAGCAGATTTGGATTACCTAAAAGAACAAGGCTGGGATAAAGATATTCAACGCCACCTGCGCTTAGGCGGCAAAGTGATGGGTATCTGCGGTGGCTACCAAATGTTAGGTAACATCATCCACGATCCTGATGGCGTTGAAGGGGAACCCGGCAGCAGCGAAGGGTTAGGGTATCTGGATACTGAAACGACCCTTACACAGCAGAAAACCTTAACCAACGTACGCGGCACCATGACGCTGGATGGCAAAACAGCACAAGTAAAAGGGTATGAAATCCACGTAGGTAGGACTGATGTCAAAGAAACAGCCTTACCGGTTCAGTTAGAATCTGGCAGCCTAGATGGCGCTGTGAATCAAGATAACTCGATTTTTGGTACTTACTTGCATGGCGTATTCGACAACAGTGATGCGTTGTCGCTTATTTGCGAATGGGCAGGAGCCAACGATATGACCGCGATTGACCACGAACAGCTTAAAGAGCTGGGTATTAATCGAATCGCTGATGCCATCGAAGAGTACTTAAATCTTGATCTGCTTTGGCCAGAGTTAACAGCTTAAGCCGCCATTTAGAAGTTAGCTAAAGAACTTAAACGAACAATAGATAAGTGATAACAATGAAAAAGCGAGTCTTCCTTTTAACCATGGCTTTAACTTCGGCATTGAGTTCTAGTCATCTTTTTGCTGCGGAAAAGCTACGAGTTTACGCTGCATCGTCGATGACCAATGCGGTTAATCTGTTGGTTGAAGAGTTTGAGAAAGACCATTCTGTCGATGTGATTCCTGTGTACGCGAGTACATCGTCTTTGGTGCGACAAATCGAAAGAGGAGCACCAGCAGACATTTTTATCTCGGCAAATGAGAAATGGATGACGCATTTAGTCGATCGTAAATTGGTTTATAGTGACAATGTCACAAACCTATGTGAAAACGAACTGGTGCTGATTGCTCCTAAAGAGACATCGGTAACGTTAGACCTATCAAAAGGTGAACAATGGGCTAAACTGCTTACTAATGAAAGGCTTGCAGTGGGTAACACCATGTCGGTTCCTGCTGGTATCTATGCAAAAGAAGCGTTAGAAACGTTAGGTGTATGGGACGATGTGAAAACTCGATTGGCACCAAGTAACAATGTTCGTATGGCCTTAGCCTTAGTCGAGCGCAGTGAAGCTAAGCTTGGCATTGTCTACAAAACGGATGCGTTGCTTTCTAAAGAAGTAAACCTAGTGTCGACCTTCCCATCAGATCTGCACACACCAATACGTTACCCTGTAGCGAAGTTGAGTGATAAAGTTGTGGCAGAAGAGTTCTATACTTTCCTAAAGAGCGAAAAAGCGAAAGACACCTTGAACAGTTTTGGATTTGAAGTGCGTTAAATGATGTATTTATCGGAATACGAATACCAAGCCTTAATGCTGAGCTTAAAAGTCGCTGGGTTTGCAATCTTATGGCTTATCCCTATCGGTATTGGCTTAGCATGGCTACTTGCTAAGAAACAATTTGTAGGTAAGAGCATTGTTGAGAGTATTGTCCATTTACCTTTGGTACTTCCACCTGTGGTTATTGGCTATTTACTGCTAGTGATGATGGGCAGGCAAGGTATCATAGGTTCGTGGCTCAATGACGTGTTTGGTATTGTATTCAGCTTTAGCTGGAAGGGCGCGGCACTCGCTTGTGTGGTTGTGGCGTTGCCGCTGATGGTTCGCTCTATTAGATTGAGCCTAGAAACCGTAGACAGTAAGCTTGAAGAGGCGGCTGCTACATTAGGCGCTTCACCTCTTCGTGTGTTTTTCACGATCACTTTACCCTTGATGATCCCAGGGGTCATTACCGGCACCATGCTTTCATTCGCAAGAAGCCTAGGGGAGTTTGGCGCGACCATCAGCTTCGTTTCAAATATTCCCGGTGAAACTCAAACCATTCCTTTGGCTATGTATACCTTTATTGAAACCCCTGGCGCTGAAATGGAAGCCGCGCGTTTGTGTGTCATTTCTATTGTGATAGCGCTGGGTTCATTGATGCTATCTGAGTGGCTCAACAAAAAGTCAGCACAACGCTTGGGAGGCAATGCATGAGTGCTTTGATCCTCCAATATCAACAACAACTTGGTGAAACGTTCTTTGATATCGACTTGGAATTACCAAGTAGCGGCATTACGGCAATTTTTGGTCGTTCTGGCGCGGGTAAAACCTCACTTATCAATGCAATCAGTGGCCTTAAACAGCCCGATAAAGGTCTGATCAGCGTATCTGGAACCACACTGTTCGATAGTGAAAATGGCATTAATTTGCCGACTCACAAACGCAACGTCGGTTATGTGTTCCAAGAGTCGCGATTGTTTCCACATATGAAGGTGGCAGCGAACCTTAAATACGGTATGAAAAGCGTCGATCAAGCGCACTTTGAGCAAATAGTCTCGCTGTTGTCTTTGGGTTCATTGCTTGACCGATACCCAGCTCGTTTGTCTGGCGGTGAGAAGCAACGTGTGGCGATTGGCCGCGCTTTGTTATCAAAGCCGAGCATTTTGTTGATGGATGAGCCTTTAGCGTCTCTCGACTTGCCTCGTAAGCGCGAAGTGATGCCATTTCTGGAAAACTTATCCGAAACCGTCCAAATACCGATCATCTATGTCACTCATAGCCTCAATGAAATTTTACGCTTGGCAAATCACCTTGTGATTATTGACCAAGGCAAAGTGATTTCGTCGGGTGTGACGGAAGAGGTGTGGGCATCGAGAGCCATGCAACCTTGGCAATCTTTCTCAGAGCAAAGCTCGTTGTTTGAAGCGACATTAGCGGAACACAATGACGATTATGCGCTGTCTCGCCTGATGCTAGGAAAGTCGACGTCGTTATGGGTTCAGAAAGTATCGAGTGAGCTTGGTACGACAGTGAGGCTGCAAGTTAGGGCAAATGATGTCTCTATCACGCTAGAACGGCCGAAAGGGACTTCTATACGTAACATCCTTCCTGTCACCATTAAAAGCGTAGAGACGCACCAACAAGGCACAAATAAGCAGAGTGTCGCGGTCGAGCTAGAGTTAGAGTCTGGGTGCTACCTATGGGCAACCATTACATTGTGGGCGCTGGATGAGTTAAATCTAGAAATCGGGCAGCGTGTTTACGCTCAAATTAAAGGTGTGAGTGTCGCTCAAAGAGATATCGCGGTAACGCATTAAACCTGACAAGGTCAGTTTTTCGATATTGTCGCGATACTGCCTGTTATAGGTTCTGAAAATTCGATCTTGATTCCATGAATGGATACATGCGTCATTTTTATACGGTATAACTGCCAGTTTTGCGCCACACTATATGAATGTTAAAGCATATGATTTGTCGAATCATATGAACATTAGCAACAAGAACATACAGACGTAACGATCGACGAACAGAAAATAGCGGATATAAAAAAGCCGCGTGTTTAAAGAAACATGCAGCTTAATTCTAAGTAGTACTGTTAGCGCTTAGCCTAGTTTAGGCGACTAGCGACTTACTTAGTAAAAACTTCTTTGAAATCACGCTTCAAGATTGCATCACGACGAGCTTTCTTGATTTGTTTAACCATGTCTTTTACACAGTTGTGTAGAACTTGGTCTAGCAGTTGAGCACGGTACTCTTCTTTTTCTTCGTCAGACATGTCTTCTGGAAGTTTAAGAGTAGGGAACTCTTCCATCACGTTAACACCAGCGAAAGCTTGGCTAACTGAGATTAGAGCGTGGAACTGCTCGAAGTTGTCTAAAACATTTTGTGCGCTTGCTGGAAGACTATCCCAAGCTTCGCGTACTGCTTCTTCAGACACTTCGTGAATAGAAGTAACCATAAAGTGCATCTCTTTTGGTACGCCATCAAATTCGATAACTTGACGAAGTTCTGGTGAGATGGTGGTTAAATCGATTTCTTGTTGTTCGTTGTTTGTAGCGTCTGACATAGTATTTCTCTTTAAAAAGAAACAATGCTAAAAAGATCTGTAAAAAAGTCAATATAATATAGAGATTAGGGCATGATTTAAGCCCAAATTTGAGCTACTTTGAATATTCAACACTAGATAAAGGTGATGTGATGATAGAAAAGGGATCTTCAATGCGCATATTGCTGGTTGATGACGTTCAACTAGACAGGATGCAACTTGCTATCCGACTCAAGCAACTGGGTCATATTGTAGAAGCTGTCGGTAGCGGAAAAGAAGCCCTGAGTGTTTATTCTGATTTTGATCCTGAACTCGTGTTACTTGATATCAGCATGCCTGATATGGATGGTTTTGAAGTGGCGAATGAGGTTCGAAGCCGATTCCCAGAATGGGTTCCCATCATCTTTCTTAGTGGTCACGAAGAACCTGAGATGATCGCAAAAGCGATTGACGCTGGTGGCGATGATTACCTGATCAAGCCAGTAAACAAGGTTGTTTTGAATTCTAAGCTGATTGCGATGCAACGTATCGCGCACATGAGACGAGAGCTAAAACAGAGCACAGCCAAACTCGAAGAACTGAACATCCTTCTGCAGCAACAAGCCAACGAAGATGGCCTGACCAAATTGTATAACCGTCGATATATGGATACTAAGCTTGAAGAGAGCATAGCGTGGCACGGAAGACGTAATATATCCATGACAGTCATACTTCTAGATGTAGACTTCTTTAAGCCTTACAACGATAATTATGGTCATATTCAAGGGGATAAGTGCTTACAAGGGCTTGCTAATACCTTGAAACAGCTGTTTGTTCGTGCGGGAGAATTTGTAGGTCGTTATGGCGGTGAAGAGTTTGTTCTGATTCTTAGCGATACAGACAGTGAAGGCGCTAAGGTACACGCGACTCGAGTTAAAGAGGCATTGCATGAGATGAACTACGCTCATGAACACTCAACGGTATCGGATAGAGTGACAGCGTCACAAGGTGTGTTGTCATTTGTGCCAGAAGGTGGCGAATCTATTGCGTCAATTTACGAAAAGGTCGATCAAGCGCTTTATCAAGCGAAGCAAAGTGGTAGAAATACCTTTGTACAACGTAACATTTTGGAGCTTGCGCGTTAGTTGGCGAGCTCTTTTAGATATTTGAATTTATACTTCTAATAGCGTTTGAGCTAGGAAGTGCTTTAAGTGATAAAAGAAATGCCACATTCGAAGTCATTTTCTATGACTAACACATCTTGGACGCTTGCGGTTCCTCTATTTTTTACCGCTTTGGCGACCACTGTTAATGCCAATACGCTATCTGATCTTTTTCGAAAGGATCTAGAGCAGAGCTTTGCCACCAGTGTATTGCTCAACGACACCGATGTTTTCACTTTTGGTATCAATAACTTTGACCCCAATAAAGTGTTTAGTTTGGACAATGAAGACATCGGTTCGAATGATTCGGTAAGTCGTCGCCAAAACATCACCTCCCTGAGTTTGCCTTACACATTTGAATTACCAAGTTACATCGAAGACAACCATCAAGAGGTGACGCTACGCTTGTCTGCATTGCGAATCGAGAACGATGTCGAGTACGCGGCAGCAAACAGAAACGATTTTCAAAAAGAGTCGGTAGTGTCTGGCTACGTCGAATTCGCGAATGTGTCCCAGCTAGACGAATATTGGAGCTTCAGCTCTGCAATCGGTAACCACATCTCTTACTACCGCAATGATTATGAATATCGCGCTTCGTTGCTAAAGCCTATTCAAGACCAACTGGATGGCGTATATCTCAATACTGATGCTTGGGCTTACATCATCGAGCCTAAAATCAAGCTGATGTACGAAGATAAGAATGACTGGGGAAAGTATAAATTGAGCACCAGTTGGCATTACTTTAATGGCATCGGCTGGGGCGAGGCGAATAATGGCAATGTCGGTCATCCTGAAGGGTGGTATATCGCCAATGAAGCCAAGGTTTTCTATGATCTCGTGCGTTGGGATAAGAACATCACTTCGATGTACTCGAGTATAAGACGAATTGATATTGGTGGTGACACCGTGGCATCTATGGGCACCACATCTTACTACGAGGGCAGTGTTGGTTGGTTGCTTAACCCAAACCTGTTTAATGAGTGGGTCGATAACGTGGGAATAGGTTTTACGATTAACTACGGAAGTAGCTTAAAAGGTGGCAGCTTGGTTATATTCTTCAACCAAGATTAAGCTCTTTTTTCCAGTTAAGCCCATACGGCCTCAAATCAATGAGGCTCGTTGAACTTGGAAGTGATAGTTATTGAAGCAGATCGCTATTAATGGCTTAAGCTATTTAGATCTCTAGCACTCAATATCTTTCGCTATCAACTATTGTTAACGGTCAATAGACAGTTTGTTTCGACCGGTTTCTTTCGCTTTATACAGCGCTTGGTCAGCAAGCTTCAACACCTCTTCAGGATGTCTGGTGGTTGTACTATCAGACAATCCAATACTCACCGTCACATTCACCACTTCCGATGGTTTGCCTTTCTTGCCACGCTTTTTCATACCCACTTCATGATCGTCGGGGCGTTCATGACTATTACGAATCGTCATGTCGTAGTTTTGAACCTCGGAAATCAGAGCTTGAAGGTGCTCTTTAACTTGTTCCGAATGTTTTCCTTTGAAGATAATCGTGAACTCTTCTCCACCATAGCGATAAGCTTTAGCACCGCCTGTGGTTTCCCTCAGAATGCGTGCCACCAGTTTTAACACATCGTCGCCAATGTCATGTCCGTAGGTATCGTTGAATTGTTTAAAGTGATCAATATCGACCATCGCCATCGAATACTTACGCCCCAAGTGCTTCATATCGACTTCTAAGGCGTGTCGACCGGGAATGTTAGTCAGTTGGTCGTTAAAGGCCATATCATGACTAGCAGACATCACATAGACGATGATCAGTGTGCCTGACAGCGAGAACATGGTGCTCGAGATGTACTGAATATCGAAGAAGATGAACGTACAAGAAGAAAGCAGGATAGCGCTATAAACCACAACATCGATAGAGCGGTTATACACCAACACGAGAATGGCAGTAAGGCCAAGCAAGCAAAGGCTATACAGCACTAAAACAAAAGGCAGTTTGGAGAAGTCTCTGACAATAAATAGAAGATCATCACTCCATGATTCAAAACCGCCGGCATGGAAGTGAGAGACGATCAATTGTGCCCACACCATAAACAGAACAAGAACGATGGCGTAGAGCAGCATCGACTTTGAGTTTACGCCGTTATCAGGGAAGGCATAAACAAGTAAGCAAGTGACAGGTACTAATGCCGCAAGTAACGAGAGCTCTAATAGCGTTGTGCCAGTATTGAGAGGCGTTTGTAAGCGAACTTGGATGATCAGATAAGCGACAAGCATGGTCACCGATACCATCGCCATTCGACCTTGTCTGAACGTATGGCATAGCAGAACCGCAACGCTCAATAAAATGTAAGGGAGGTTGCTAGCAAACCCTAAATTTGAGTCCGTCACGAGAATGACGTTGTCCATACCAACGAGCAAAATTGTTAACAGGACTAAAGGGAAGCAAAATCGAAACATGCTCGACGTTACAAAAGATGATGCCATTTATGTGGTGAGCCTAACTATATTGATGATCTTATTATTTAATACTTTGCGTAGGATACGGTTAAACAAGCGATTGCCAAGCTTTTTGCGTAAATTAGAGCAAAAACATAGTCATAGGTCGCTATTGGTGCAATCATTTTTATATGTATTTTGAGTTGCTATTAACCTTAGAACGAACTACACAGTATATATGAGAAATTAATTAGTCGTTATAGATACTTAACAAAATCTGCTCTGCTGCTCTTACGTTGGCGCTGTCACTTAAAGGGCTTGATGATCAGTTATCATTGAGTGACCTTTTCATTAAGCGACGAAGATCTGTAATGAAGTCAGAGTAAGATTAAATAATGCCTAAGTTTCAACTATGGACAGTAAAACCTATAACTGAGTTATAGAAAGCTACTAGGAATTGCATGGTTTCAAGTGACTTTAGAAACGACTGCGACTAGAAAAACCGCTACAAATGGAGGTGTGGTATGCAAATTAGTGTTGATGTACATAACTATATGGAAACTCTGGTCGGTCATGTATTGGCTACCGAGGAATATGTGTCTAGTTATACCAACGAACAGTTGGCCGATCTCGCGTGCTTGGCTTTGGGCCAGCTAAAACCTATCTATATTCGTTTTGATATCGATTTTCTGTCAGCATTGCCAGAAGACAAATTGGTGCTCTATAAACGCAATAGTGAGATCGCGGTCAAAAATGCAGAAAGTATGATTATTGACGATCGAAGACGTGAACGTGACGACAATGTGCCTGTTATATTTAGTCAACACAATTTTGACGATGACGTAGAATTGCAATGGTATGAAAAGCCGTTGTTGAACCGTAAACAGTCATGATAGTTTAGGGTGAATACGGTCATTTAAGGAGTAAAAAAACGTGGGATTCTTTTCTAGATTATTTGGTGGCAAAGAAAAAACCGAACAAAAAGTAGAGATTGAGCCAGTCGAATATAAGGGTTTCAATATCTATCAAGATGCCATTGCAGAATCTGGTCAATACCGTGTTGCTGGGCGAATCGAGAAAGAATTCGATGGTGAAATCAAAACTCACCGTTTTATTCGTTCAGATGTTGTTTCAAACAAACAAGATGCCGATGAATTGATGCTCAAAAAATCGCAGATGTTCATCGACCAAATGGGCGACAATATATTTAGCTAACCAATTAGGGTTAGAATTGATGTTGGTCATAATTTAGAGAGCTTTCAGTGTATATGCTGAAAGCTCTTTTTAGTTTTAGGGATAAAGAACAGCTAGTGAGTTGTTATTAAAAGGATTATTTGCAAGTGGTTTGACCTCTTGGTTCGAGACGGTCGTCATTTATCCGAATGAAGCGCTCAAATTCCATCCAAATCGTTATAAGTAATAACTTTTCCTGTTCTTTGAACAAAACGCTTGAAGTATTAGTTGTCGTTAGATACAAACGAATAAGTCATTCGTGCCAATAGTCAAGGAATAGCTATGCAAATTGGTGTACCAAGAGAAACGCTCGCAGGTGAAACGCGAGTCGCTGCTTCGCCGAAATCGGTAGAACAGCTTCTAAAATTAGGATTTGAAGTTTGTGTTGAATCACAAGCAGGTGCGTTAGCAAGTTTTGAAGATGCAGCTTATGAACAAGCTGGAGCAAAAGTTGTCACCGCAGATGAAGCTTGGAAATCCGATATTATCTTTAAAGTTAACGCTCCGATCGTTGACGAGTCTAAAAATGAAATCGATCTTCTTAAAGATGGCGCAACATTGGTCAGCTTTATTTGGCCTGCTCAAAATCCAGAGTTAATGGAACAATTGTCCAGTCGTAACATCAACGTGATGGCGATGGATTCTGTACCACGAATTTCAAGAGCTCAGGCGTTAGATGCATTGAGTTCTATGGCAAACATCGCGGGTTATCGTGCTGTTGTTGAAGCGGCGCATGAGTTTGGTCGATTCTTCACGGGCCAGATTACGGCTGCGGGTAAAGTTCCACCAGCAAAAGTACTGGTTGCAGGTGCTGGTGTTGCTGGACTAGCGGCAATCGGCGCTGCGGGTAGCTTAGGTGCGATCGTTCGTTCATTCGATGTTCGTCCTGAAGTTAAAGAACAAGTTGAGTCGATGGGCGCTGAATTCTTGGAAGTGGATTTCAAGGAAGACACCAGTGCTGGTGACGGCTACGCAAAAGAGATGTCTGAAGCATTCAATAAGAAAGCGGAAGAGCTTTATGCAGCTCAAGCAAAAGACGTTGATATCATCATTACTACGGCGCTGATTCCAGGTCGCCCGGCTCCGAAGCTGATTACCAAAGAGATGGTAGACAGCATGAGTGCAGGTAGTGTGATTGTAGACCTTGCGGCGGCCAATGGCGGTAACTGTGAATACACGGTTGCGGATCAAGTCATTACAACGGCTAATGGCGTGAAGGTGGTTGGTTACACTGATATGGTTGGTCGACTGCCGACTCAATCATCTCAACTGTATGCAACGAACCTAGTTAACCTTTTGAAACTGCTTTGCAAAGAGAAAGATGGCAACATCAATATCGACTTTGAAGATGTTGTTCTGCGTGGTGTTACTGTCGTTAAAGAGGGCGAGGTCACTTGGCCAGCTCCACCAATTCAAGTTTCAGCTCAACCACAACAAACTAAGCCAAAAGCGGCCAAACCAGAGCCTAAAGTTGAAGAACCTGTTTCTCCGATTAAGAAAGCGGCGGGTATGGCGGTAGCTGTTGGTGCATTCGCTTGGGTAGCTTCGGTAGCTCCAGCTGCGTTCTTATCTCACTTTACCGTTTTTGTTCTCGCTTGTGTGGTGGGTTATTACGTAGTTTGGAATGTAAGCCATTCTCTGCATACGCCTTTGATGTCCGTGACTAACGCGATTTCAGGCATCATTGTAGTAGGTGCACTGTTACAGATCGGACAAGGAAGTGGCGTCGTCACGTTCTTATCATTTATTGCCGTATTAATTGCAAGTATCAATATCTTTGGTGGCTTTACCGTGACCAAACGTATGCTTGAAATGTTCCGTAAAGACTAAGGAGTAACAGATGTCTGAAGGATTAGTACAAGCAGCTTATATTGTTGCTGCTGTATTTTTTATTATGAGCTTGGCTGGGTTATCGAAACAGGAATCTGCGCGTGCAGGTAACTATTACGGTATCACGGGTATGGCAATCGCGTTGATCGCAACGATCTTTGGCCCTCACTCTGCTGGTATTGTGTGGATCATCATTGCTATGGTGATCGGTGGTGGTATTGGTATCCACTACGCAAGAAAAGTAGAAATGACTGAAATGCCAGAGCTGGTTGCAATTCTGCACAGCTTCGTAGGTATGGCTGCAGTACTTGTAGGTTACAACAGCTACATCGATCCACCTGCTGCTGTTTCTATCAACCCTGCAGATATTCATGCAGAGCACGTTATCCATCTAGTGGAAGTGTTCCTTGGCGTGTTTATCGGTGCGGTGACGTTCACGGGTTCTATTGTTGCGTTTGGTAAGCTTCGTGGCGTTATCTCTTCGTCTGCATTGAACATCCCTCATAAGCACAAGTGGAATCTAGCGGCTATCGTAGTTTCTACACTGCTGATGATCATGTTCGTTAAAGCAGACGGCAGCATGTTCGCACTAATGGTGATGACACTTATCGCATTCGCATTCGGTTACCACCTAGTGGCATCGATTGGCGGTGCAGATATGCCAGTAGTTGTCTCTATGCTGAACTCGTACTCTGGTTGGGCAGCAGCAGCGGCAGGTTTCATGCTTGCAAACGATCTGCTTATCGTAACTGGTGCATTGGTTGGTTCGTCGGGTGCGATCCTGTCTTACATTATGTGTAAGGCGATGAACCGCTCTTTCATCAGCGTTATTGCTGGTGGATTCGGCCAAGAAGTGGTTGTGTCTGATGGCGATGAAGAGCAAGGTGAACACCGCGAAACATCAGCTGAAGATGTGGCTGATATGCTGAAAAACTCTAAGTCAGTAATCATCACTCCTGGATACGGCATGGCAGTAGCTCAAGCACAATACCCAGTGCATGAAATCACTGAGAAGCTACGAGCGCAGGGCATTAATGTTCGATTTGGTATCCACCCAGTTGCTGGTAGGTTACCGGGTCACATGAACGTACTGCTTGCTGAAGCGAAAGTGCCTTACGATATCGTTCTAGAAATGGACGAAATCAACGATGACTTCGATGAGACAGATACTGTATTGGTAATTGGTGCGAATGACACCGTAAACCCTGCAGCACTTGAAGATCCAAACAGCCCAATTGCTGGTATGCCAGTACTTGAAGTTTGGAACGCTCAGAATGTTATCGTATTCAAGCGTTCGATGAACACAGGTTACGCCGGTGTGCAAAACCCACTGTTCTTCAAAGAGAACACGCAGATGCTGTTTGGCGACGCTAAAAAGAGTTGTCTAAGTATCTTAGAACATCTATAGAGATCACCTCTAAACAATATGTAACAACTCGATAAGGAGCTCATTTGAGCTCCTTTTTTTATCTTACGAAAGCGACTCTATGTGTGATCTCAGTTGATACGAAGTTGACGAAGCCTGATGCAAAACTTGTCGCAATTGAGGTTTGGCTTGCCAATCAGCCTACTAGTACGTATGTACAATGTGGCCGTAATATATTGGCCTTTAACTCTGTAGCTCGCCATTCTCAATGTTTTTCATGCGGTTAAAAATTTATCTTTGATAGCGAATGGTATATATTTGGTTGATCTATATGAATTTGCGTTGGTTTGTGATCATCAAAAGAACATTTACTCTTCTTATCGCTACGTTGTCTGTGTCTGCAAACGCATTTGCTGACTCTTTACCTGAGCGTATCGATAATTTCACCAAACTCTTTGATCATGAAACGGCAATCGAATCTTACGATATTCGAGTGCTACAGGCTGATTATCCAACACGTTTGATCATGCCGTCTTCTATGCTGCCACAAACAGCAGAGTACCCGTTAAAAGACATTCAGCGCTTGTACCAGTTATCAAAAACCTGTAGTGGTAAACTGCCGTTAAGCCCTTTGATTACTGAGCCTTTAGTTTTTACTCGTGCAATGTGTAAAGGCACCAAGCTTTCTGACCGTTGGTTTAGCCGTAGTGGTTTGATTCACCCTGGCGGCGGTTCTTATGCGGCACGATACGTTGAGAAGTACCCAGAAAAATTCGACTCTCTGAAGCGCTTTATGCATATTCAAGAGCGACCAAACACCGAACACGATGAACTACTGTCTCGCTTGCAACAAATGGATAGCGAAGCAATCACCGCGCTGTTAGCGGGTGCGAGTATGTTTGTTGAGCTTGATGAGATGTGGGTAAAACGCGGCTACAGATATTACCTGTATAAAAAATCAGTCTGGAACGAAAATGCCACGCTTGCTGGGTTATCGTTTAGCTTGTCTTCAGAAGGTAAAAGCTGTTTTGTCCAGCGTGGTAATGTGTGTTGGGAAATAGAAGATCATTCAGAGCTTCTGCAAGTCGCCATGTTTATCTTGGTTATTGCCAACATCATGCTTGTCTTAGGTTGGGCGATTTACCGCTGGAACAGCAAGAAACAAGAGATGAAGAGTCGCATGCTGGTTCTTCAAATCCTAACGCACGAATTAAGAACGCCGATTGCGAGTTTGTCATTGACGGTGGAAGGGTTCAGGCGTGAGTTCGAACACTTACCAGAATCGGTATATGATGAGTTCCGTAGGCTGTGTGAAGATACACGCCGTTTAAGACAGTTGGCGGAAGCAAGTAAAGATTACCTGCAATCAGATAATCAACCGCTCGCAACAGAGTGGGTGCCAAGTGTTGAAGAGTGGCTCCAATACAAAGTTGAAGAAGACTTTGCGCCGGGGATTGAACTCCGTGTAAACAAAGATATAGCTGCAAAAGTGAACGTATATTGGTTGGGAACGTGCATCGATAACCTAATCAGAAATGCCGTGAAATACGGTGTGGCTCCAGTAATTCTAGAACTGAATACTTCTGACAAGAAGCTGACATTCAAAGTTATAGATAATGGAGACTTGTCTCGCAAAGATTGGGGGCAACTAAGAAAGCCATTCGTAAGTAAGAGTGGACTCGGTTTAGGTCTGACGATAGTGGAATCTATGGTTGGAAAAATGGGCGGTCACATGACGCTTATCGGCCCCCCAACAACATTTATTTTGGAGATACCTTGTGAAACAGACATTGCTTCTCGTTGAAGATGATAAAAATTTAGCTGACGGTTTATTAGTTAGCCTTGAGCAAGCTGGATATGAATGTTTGCATGCAGAACTGATCTCTGAAGTTGAAGGCTACTGGGAACAAGCGGATCTAGTGATTCTAGACCGTCAACTTCCTGATGGCGACTCAGTAGATTCACTTCCAGGTTGGAAGAAAAAGAAAGATATCCCAGTTATTTTGCTGACGGCTCTCGTGACAGTAAAAGACAAAGTAGCGGGCCTAGATTCAGGTGCAAACGACTACTTAACAAAGCCATTCGCAGAGGCTGAGCTATTTGCTCGAATTCGTGCTCAACTTCGCCTGCCAGATTCTGAAGAACAAGATGCATCAAAAGTTATCGCTCAGAATCTTGTTATCGATAAAGCGACACGTGAAGTGTTTTTCAATGAACAGGAAGTAACGTTAACGCGCACTGAATTTGACCTTCTACTGTTCTTGGCAAGTAACCTTGGACGTGTGTTTACACGTGATGAACTGCTTGACCATGTATGGGGTTACAACCATTTCCCAACAACACGTACGGTAGACACGCACGTTCTGCAACTAAGACAGAAACTGCCGGGTCTAGAAATTGAAACGCTGCGTGGCGTTGGTTACAAGATGAAAGCGTAATGAGAATAGCCTTACTTCCACTATTAATGTTTTCTTGCGTAGCGAATACCGCGCAAGCAACGGATTGGTTTAAGAGCAGCGATGCTCTGACTCAAGTTCATAAACATCTGCTAGATAATGATTTACCTCAGATGTTTGACTCATTAGTGGAAGTTTGGCAAATCAACTCGTCTCAATCACGAGAAGATCACCTCAATGAACTGTTCGATCAAGCATTGAACAAAGATTGTGGTAAAACTCTCACCAGAAAAACACTCCCAGATTGGATTAGTTCAGTCGTCGTTAAAAGACACATCATTCAAAGCCCTGGCCGAGATACCTTTCGTGTATCGATTAATGTTGAATCCGAAAACAACATTCAAGACATTACCTTCGAGAAGTGGGTCGATAAGATCGTTTCTTCGGACAGTGAGTTAACCAAAGACAGTGAAGTGGTTAACAACGCATCGGTGAGTCTATACCGCAAGCGTTACAATTTAGCCTCTCAACTTGAATCCGGTTTATACCGTTTAAGCGTTAAAGGTGATGGCGGAAAGTCTTGGAGCACTTGGGTTGTTTTGGGTGAAGTTGCCATGCGTCAACAAGTTCGCTGGGCATCAAAAGACACGTGGCGAATCGATAAAAAAGAACTACTCAATCCTTATTGTCCGCTCCCTAAGCTCGAAATCGGTTTGTACGATTACGTTGATGAACACTATGAACAGGTCTGGGGCAAGAGCTACGAATCTGATTATCCAATGAACCTTACTGGTGAAGAACTTCCTAATGATCGCTATGTTTTAGCGGTTTCAATGGTGCATTCACGCTGGCAAGGCGACATAGCGATAGAACAAGCACAAACTATCAGCAAAACTTATGATATTTCTAGCGAAGAAGAGTTAAAGTAATTTAAAATTGTGCCGTTAACTATGTAAGGGATCTAACAAAGATAAACGGCATGAAAAAAACCACAAAACTACTCGCAGCGTCAATTGCATTCGCCAGTCTTCCTCTTTCAGCAGCAAACTACGCCATTGAAGCGCGTGGTGATGCGATGGGTGGTGTTGGTGTTGTTTCAGCAAACTTCCTAACTGCTCCATTCTATAACCCAGCACTTGTTGCGATTTATCGTCGTAATGATGACATGGGAATGATCACGCCAAGTTTTGGCGGTAATTATAATGACCCTAATAACTTAGTTGATGATATCGATAATTTAGTTGACAGCATTGAGTCAGGTACTGTGACTGGTTCTGATCTAGATGCTCTTAATGGTGATAGCCTGAATGTTGATTTAGGTGGTGTTGTAGCATTCGCTCTACCAAATCAGTATATTGCAGCAAACGTATTTGCAAAAGCATACACTGAATCATTTGTAACCCCTGATACATCTAGTGACGCTGCTAATAGTGACTTGGTTAATGCTGAGTTAACTGCTGTTAAAGCTGTTTCTATTGGCATTATGGAAGCTGGTATATCATTAGCAAAATATCAAACGTTCATGGGACAACATTTGTCGTTTGGTATTTCTCCAAAACTCCAAAGAATCTATACGTATAACTACATTGCCTCGGCACAAAACTACGATCTAAGTGATGTTCGAGAAAACGACACCGCGGAAACTACATTTAATATTGATGCAGGTGCGCTTTGGTTTTACGGCCCATTTAGAGTGGGTTTTTCTGCAACGAATATTATAGACCGTGAGATTGAAACTAAATCCGTTAGCCAACTGCTAACAAGCAGCACAGGGGCTACAAGAACAGTAACATCGAGTCATTCTTATAACCTGGGGCCTGTCTACACTGTTGGTGCGGGGATCGTTTCTGATTACTTTACGTTGAGTGTTGATTATGATTTGAATGAAGCAGAGAAGTTTACTTCGTTCGAAGACAACGAACAGATGATTCGTGTTGGTACTGAAGTCGACCTGTTACGTCAGCTTAAGCTAAGGGGAGGGTATTACAAGAACCTGGCTTACTCTGATTCAGAAGGAACAGTGACAGCTGGTGTTGGTATCTCGCCATTGAACTTGTTTCAGCTAGATCTAAGTGCTAACTACACGAATGAAAATGCAATGGGTGCATCCATCAATTTCCTTGCTAGTTACTAACAGTCCTTATATAGTTCTGCTCCTAAATAAAGGAGCAGAGCATGCTAAACGACTTACCAACCCTTTCTCACGAAGAACAACAGAAAGCTGTTGAACGAATTCAAGAAATGATGACCCAAGGCATCAGCACAGCACAAGCTATCAAAATCGTTGCTGAGCAAATCCGTGAAGAAATGAGTAATAAAGAAGAGTAGGGCATCAGCCCTTCTTTTTTAATACGATAGTGCACTATAACTAAATATATTACCCTCTAGTATATTATCTCGTACATACCTACTCTTTAGTTTCTCTAAATCCCGACCTGTCCAAAACTCTTAAATACTTTTTATTCAAAAAGTTATGTCGGAGTGATCCACTTTTCAGGCTTTACTTGGCTTTGGGTTGTAATTAAATTACAGCAAGACCTGAAAGTAAAACAATCACCACTTTGGGTGTCAGTATTTGTGTCACCGCACCTAAGTGGCTAAATATATGGTGTTTTTACGGCTAGTGACGTCGTGACTTGTATTTTGAACGGATGAGAATCCATGAATGTTCAGAAGCAGACAAATGATGATTTCATCGAAGAACAGAGTGAGACAATCCACAGCGGTAATGTTCAAAACCGATATCGCGAATGGCTTACCACCGCTTAGAGCAAGCTTCGTTGCCACATATGTGCTTTACAGAATAAGTATTTAAAAAGCTTACGAGGCGTAAGGTGTTGTGTCGAAGTCGATTAAGGAATGCGGCGCGTATCAATTTGAGAATGCTAAATTGATGTGTTTTCTATTGGGGAATGATAAGTCTAAGCGATAGAACTTGTTAGAAATAGGGTCGCTTTGAGCGCTGTAGTTGTCGTCGTGGTTACGTATGTAGAATCGAAACCTTGGCTCCTCTTGACCTTCATATTCTATATTGATGGTGACCGAATCGAACGTTGAGAGATCGAGCCCTTTATTTTGGGTCGATATAACGAACTCAATTTCACAGAAGGGTAAGCTATAGGTTTGTTCAAAGTCACACTGTAACTCAATTCCATCTTCTGACTTATGTAATGAGCCTACGGTGCCACCATCGTAGTCTCTGTCCGTATTTACGCGCGTAGGTTATCTGTCAGGTGTGATGATGTAGTTCTTATCCATGAGCGTATTAAAAGAGATCAACGACACTAGCGTGATTGCTAGGCAAAAATACGCGCCCAGCGACAGATATATGCCTAAATAGCGTTGTTTTTGTTCGGTATTTATACGAAAGGTAACGTTTTAAGGGGATAATAATTTAACTGTGTAAATATACAGTTGTTATTTTGGTTCTTTATTTTGTGTTTCCATAGGACCAAGCTTTACCTGTACAGCTAGCTACAGTGTCACTTTACTTATTGATTACATGTGTCGATAAACATTATAAGCTTTCTAATCTCAGGCGGTAACACCATTGCGACTTCAAAGCAGGCATATCAGTTAGAGAAAACAAGTAAAGAAAAACTAAGCGCAATGGGTTTAAAGTAACTCTTAGGTTTATTACCAAAGCTACCTAAGTCCAATTGAACGTAATTTCAGGGCAAACCGTGATTATGGATCTCCCAAGTATCGGTGTTGTGTACTAGCAATAAGTGTAATGAATCTATGCAAACTGAACACAAAGTACTAACTCTAGAGAGAATCGTTAAGAAGGTTTGAAAAATCTGTGTGCGGGTCTACATAAGACACACGAACTTTATTAGTTGATGGATTTAAACGAGAGCTAAGCATGTGCAGTTGATAAGAAACATTGGTCGCGTGTGTGAAATCTGGAATAGAAACAACAGCAATGCTTACAAGAATTGCACACAGCGCAGCGAACCGTTAGTGCAAACAGAGAAGTGGCATATAAGTTAAACCAGACGGACAAAGTTTCGCGTCAATTAGATTTTCTGAATGAAGATTGAATTGTGTAGACGCTGGCCGTACATATAATTATTAGATTTCAAATGCGATAAGAAAACTCTGAACGGCGCAAGAAGCGTGAGAGTCAGTTGGAACAAGGATTTTAAGGACAAAAGATGAGAATACTACCTTTAGAATTAACTACACGTATTATTAACTGCGTATTATGTACGTTATGTTAAATGGTGTTTGGTATTTATAAGGCAGGTATCTTTGTGTGATGCCCTGCCTTTGTATTGTGCCGATATTCTCTAATTTATACTGTGTATTTAACCAAACTGGCTATTTACCATAAAATACCTAATAACCAGTGATAATAATCTTCGATTTTAACCCTGGTATTAGTTAGAGATTAACCGCCAGCAAATTTAACTTTGTAGCCTTTCTTTTCAAGGTGCGCTTTGATCTTGTCGCGCGCGTCACCTTGAATTTCGATGTTGCCATCTTTTACGGATCCACCACAGCCGCAAACTTTCTTGAGTTCTGCTGCCATTAGTTTTAATGGTGCGTCATCTAGGTCTAAGCCAGTTACGACAGAAACGCCTTTGCCTTTACGGCCTTTGGTTTCTTTTTGGATTCGAACGATACCATCGCCTTTAGGACGTTGGACTTTCTCTTCTTCAGGCTTAATGCGACCTGTTTCTGTTGAATATACTAGGCTCATAATTTACTTCTTTTGTTGCTCTGCTTTTTGTTTTGCGAGTAAGTAAGCTTCTATATGGCGTTGGATTGCAACCTTGCCGCCTTTGATTAAGCGACCGTTAAACATGCAATACCACGCATTAGGCTCACCGGTATCATTCTTGATTTGGTAGCCGTTGAAGTTTTCAGTCGAGCCACCAGTTCCTCTCGACTTATTTAATGACATGAATTCTTTTGGATCAATAATAGATGCGGTATCAATCCACCAATCAATACTCTTTTTCACGGCAGCTAGGTTGCCCTGAATAACGTTGTTTTTTAACTTAGCACGCCAAACTGTGTTGTTAGCATCTATCGATTGAAGATGGACGCTTCGGTAAATTGAATTAGCCATATCTATTAATCATCTTTCTGTTTTCACTGCATTAATCATAAGTATACTAATAATGATATCAAGCATAATATGGTAAAAACACCTGTCGAGGTATGGTAATTTGAGAAAAAAAGTCCCTATTTTAACTGACTCTGTGATAATTAATTCATTTGTTGAAAAATTAAACAGCAACGCGACAATAGAAATTATAGATGAGTTGACAGGATTTCAATACTCTCGCAATTCACTGTTGGGCATTTACAGTGATTGGAATCGCTATCATGCGTTCTGTACCAAACATCGTATTAACACACTTCCCGCATCTATAACCGCTGTTCGTCGTTTTCTTGAAACGGAGTCTAACGATAGAAAATACGCATCGCTAAAACGTTACACTGCAACGCTTAGCATGTTACATACTGTGTTGAGCTTTGCTAACCCGATCAAGCACAGGCAAGTTCGCTTTACCCTACTCCACTTACAATCTCAAATGGCCGGTGACGCTAAACAAACCAATGCTATGACATCTGTGCATCTCACTGATTTGAATACGTTACTCTCCCATGAGAAAGCAAACCTGAAAGAGATCAGAGACATTGCTATTTATAACGTGATGTTCGAGTGTGCTTTAAAGCGCTCAGAGCTTAAGTTGTTATCGATGAGTGATGTTGAGTACGTTGAAGATCATTACCAAGTAACAGTCAAAGATTCGGCTTATCAGTTGTCACAAATAGCCAGTGTTGCACTTCAACGTTGGCTTTCGTTTACTGGTATACAAGATGACTTGCCAGTATTTCGTGCGATAGACAAGCATGAGAATATTGGTTTGCAGCCTTTAGATGATTCGTCCATCTATAGGATATTGAGAAGAGCTAGCGACTTACTTCAACTGCCAGAAAATCACCATTTCTCTGGAAATTCGATTCGTGTTGGTGCTGCACAAGAGTTGTCGAAACAAGGTCTTAAGGTGAGAGAGATTCAGGACTTTGGTCGTTGGCTTAGCCCGGCAATGCCAGCTCAATATGTCGGTTTCACGGGAACGGCTGATAGTGAGAAGATGAAGTTTAAGGCGTTAATACCTTGGCAATGACGGGTCGCAGATTACTTGGATATTACTATTTTGATATAAGTTATGGTTAAAACGATATTTGTAAAAACGGTTAGCGTTAAAAACAAAAAGCGCCTTGGCGAAAGCTCAAGGCACTTGTTGGTTCAGCTCTAAGTGAACGAAAACGAGTTAGAAACCTAAGAAAGGCTTGTTCTCACGCAGTTTTCTAAGAACTGGCTGAATTTGTGGCCATCATGTTCAACCATTTTAGGGAACATGGAAATTGGCGTCATACCTGGGAAGGTGTTGACTTCATTCAGGTAGATCTCGTTGTCTTGCGTTAAGAAGAAATCGATACGAGATAAGTGACGAAGTTTCATTTGGGTGAATACTTTGCGAGCACTGTCTGCAATTAACTCTAGTTGTTCGTCTGTTAAGTTATTTGCTTCAACTTCGGTAATTGAGTGGCTGTCTGAGCTGTATTTCTCTTCGTAAGAGTAAAATGCGCCATTAGGTGCAATCACCTCGCCCGGTTTGCTGATGTGTAGCTCACCATCGATTTCATAAGCGGCAACTTCGAGCTCTCTAGGCACAACTGATTTCTCAACCAGCACTTGATCAGAGAAGGTAAACGCCTTATTGATCGCTTCGCTTAAGTCTTCCACTTGGTTAACTTGGTAACAGCCTACAGAAGAACCTTGACGAGCCGCCTTCACGAACACTTTGCCCCAACTTTCAAAAGCTTGAGTCGCTTGTGAATGCGCTTGGTCGTTGTTGTCTGATAAAAACAGATACGGCGTGTTTGGGATGCCAAGTGCGTCGTACCAAAGCTTTGACGTGATTTTGTTGAAGCTGTTGTTGCTCGCTTCAGAGCCACAGCCTAAGTACGGAATCTTAGCCATTTCAAACAATGATTGAATGTCACCTGTTTCACCCGGGAAGCCGTGAATACAAGGCACAATGAAATCGACTTTAGACTCTAGGTTGTCGCCACGTAAGGTTTGATTATTGATATCTAGATAAACCAATTCACCTGAATCAAGACACCAGCCTTCGTTTTTAATTTCAACTCTGACAACGTTAAAATCTGCAACGCTATTCAGTTGTTCAAAAAGGTAATTGGCTGAAACTAAAGAGACTTCATGCTCTGAAGATCCACCGCCACAAAGTAGAAGGATGTTAATGGTGTTCATGGGTAAATTCGGTCCTTGAAACTAGGAATACTGACTTCAATGATAAACAAAAGTCGAAATAGGTACAGTGTTTTGAACGTTAAAATTGTGTTCGAAAGATCGAGCGATTAACTATTAAACAAAACTGTTGGTCTTAAAACAAAAGAAGGAGCATTTGCTCCCTCTTTCTGAATTAAAACTTAGTTCAACTTGTTAAGCGTTGGGTATTCAGAGTTCTTGATGTCATCAATGCTCTTAACAAACGGCTTCAAGTTTTGGAAAGTGGTTGGCAGCGTTGAGATTGCTTTTTTAGCTTCTAAGCGTGTTGCGTAATCACCGTAAAGTACTGTGAACCACTTAGTGCCGTTAACCATTTTGTAGTTTTCCCAAACTGGTTGAGAAGTCGTAGGTAGCATTTTCACGAAAGAATCGACTTTACTCTGGCTGCCAACAGCAACAACTTGAACCGTGTAACCAAAGCGCTGGTTCATATCTTGTTGTTTCTTCGTTGGGCCTGTCACTACTGCAACCGGCTTAGCTTTAGTTGTTTGAGTGACTTTCTGCTCAACAGGTTCGGTTCTGATCACGTTGACAACGTTTTCTTCAACAACGCCTGTTTGCTCAGATTGAGATACAACTGGAGCTTCAACTTTTGCCGTTTTGTACTCTTCTTGATAACTATCTGAAGTTACATTTGTAACGTAGTCGTCAGATACACATGCAGCCAAGAGCAGTGGCAAAGTAACAATTGCAAATTTTTTCATGGAAAGCTCTATATCCTTAATAATAATTACTATAAATCATGCCGATACGTCGGTTTAGAATCAAGTTAACTTTGAGATTATACACCATTAGTGGGTGACCTATTTCACAAACTTTATGCAGTGTTTGCTTATTCATCTGAATTCGGTGAATTTGCCATCAACTCGTGAGTGAAAAGTAAGTTACGATGAACTTACGTGCATTGCTAGGATATGTCTATGAATCATCTTGATCCCCTCCTTAAACCCCGCTCAATCGCTGTTGTTGGTGCTTCTCAACGAGAAACGCGCGCGGGATATATCGTCATGAACAATTTATTGCACGGGGATTTTAAAGGTGCGGTGATGCCCGTTACGCCGAAATATGATTCAGTGGCCGGTGTGCTTTCTTACAAGAACATTTTGTCGTTACCGATTGTTCCTGACCTCGCAATCTTGTGTACCAATGCGACCCGTAATGTCGCTATTTTTGAAGAACTGGCTGAGAAAGGTATAGCCTCTGTCATTGTGCTTTCTTCAGACATGCAGCAAGAAAGCGATAATGGTGAGACGTATGATGAACGATGCCTAGCGATTGCCAAAAAGCACAACATTCGAGTGTTGGGTTCCAATAGTTTGGGGGTGATTGTTCCTTGGTTAAATTTGAACGCCTCATTCTCTCCAGTGACAGCATTACCCGGTAAGATCGCCTTTGTTTCTCAGTCGGCAGCTGTGTGTACCACTATTCTCGATTGGGCTAATGACAAAGAGATCGGTTTTTCGGCGTTTATCTCTATAGGCAATGGTAGCGATATCGAATTCTCGGAGTTATTGGATTATCTCAGTACCGACTCTCACACCGAAGCGATATTGCTTTATGTAGACAGCATTACTGATGCGAGGCGCTTTATTTCTGCAGCGCGTGCGGCTTCGCGTAACCGACGAATTTTGGTGTTGAAAGGCGGTCGAACGGCGAAAGGCAGAGCCGCAGCAATGGCTCACACTGGCGGTGCCGACACATTAGATATTATTTATGATTCCGCAATCCGACGCAGCGGCATGCTACGAGTTAAGAACTTACATGAACTGTTTGCTGCGGTAGAAACACTGACTCATTCAGTACCATTGCGAGGCGAGCGCTTGGCTATTGTTACTAATGGTGGCGGCCCTGCGATTATGGCTGTGGACACCCTATTTGACCGCGGTGGTAAGCTCGCAGAGTTTTCAGAAGAGACACTTGATAAGTTGAACAAGGTTTTGCCATCGAGTTGGTCTCATAGCAATCCTATCGATATTGTCGGCGACGCTGGTGATCAACGTTATATCGACACTATAAACATCTTACTCGATGGCGATGAAGCAGACGCGATTCTTATCATGCACAGCCCTTCAGCGGTCGCACATTCCGCTAAAACGGCAGAACGAATTATTGAAGCGATTAAGAAGCACCCTCGCCACAAGCGCTTTAACATCCTGACGAATTGGTCTGGTGAGCTAACAGCAAGGCCCGCACGAAAGCTGTTTACCGAAGCGGGTTTCCCAACTTATCGGACCCCTGAAAGCTCTGTGGTCGCATTCATGCACTTAGTCGAGTACAGACGTAACCAACGTCAGTTAATGGAAACGCCGACCACTGCAGAAAAAGTACACATTGAAGATCTAGCAGATGCGAAAGGTTGGATAGAAAGAAAACTACTGGATAAAGACACAGTTAGCCTTGATACTCACCAAAACAGTCAGTTTTTCAAGAGCTTCAACCTCGATGTGTTACCAACTTGGATCGCTTCTGACCCAAGTGAAGCGGTACACATCGCTGAAACGATCGGTTATCCCGTCGCAGTAAAATTACGTTCGCCGGATATTGCACATAAGTCAGACGTACAAGGCGTGATGCTCAATTTGCGAAACAGCAGTGAAGTTGCCAATGCGGCTCAGGCAATTCTCGATCGTTCTCAATTATCCTTCCCTACAGCAAACATCCACGGCTTGTTAATTCAAGGTATGGCTAAGCTCGCGGGCGGCCAAGAGTTGCGTATTAAGGTTACAACAGACGAAACCTTCGGCCCAATCATATTACTTGGACAAGGTGGTTCGGAGTGGGATGAGTCGATTGATGCCGCAGCTGCTTTTCCACCGCTCAACATGACACTGGCGCGTTACTTGATTATTCGAGCGATAAAAAGCGGCAAGATTCGTCTACAAAAACTCCCTAACCCCATCGATATAGAAGGTTTGTCTGAGTTATTGGTACGTATATCGCAAATGGTAGTGGATTGCCCTGAAATACATGATTTGGATATCCATCCAGTACTGGCCAATGGTGACAAGTTCACGATATTAGATGCCGATATCATCTTGAAAGCGTACGAAGGCGATCCACAGGAACGTCTTGCGATTCGCCCTTATCCGGTCGAGCTTGAAGAACGTATCCAGCTAAAAGATGGAACCGAAGTGTTGTTACGCCCTATTCTTCCCGAAGATGAACCGCTTCATGCTGACTTCATTAACCGTGTGTCTAAGGAAGATCTCTATAAGCGTTTCTTTAGTGATGTCGGTGAATTCAATCATGAGGCGTTGGCGAATTTCACTCAGATTGATTTCGATAGAGAAATCGCCTTTGTGGTCGTTCGCGAGGAACAAGGCGTTCCAGCGATCATCGGCGTGTCCCGTGCGCTGATTAACCCTGAGAACACAGACGCCGAATTCGCAATATTGATTCGTTCTGACCTTAAAGGTGTTGGTCTAGGTCGCATTCTTATGACCAAGGTTATCGATTACTGCCGTGCGAAGCAGACCAAGCAGATGTCGGGTATGACGATGCCAACCAATAGAGGGATGCTGACACTAGCTCAAAAGCTCGGTTTTAAGCTAGATATCAGTTTTGAAGATGGTACTGCAGATATGGTGTTACCGTTACTTTAACGCCCATGTCTTTTTAAGATGTTGGATACACCAAGACTTGGCGTCGCCCATTTTGTTGCGTCGCCAAGCCATAACAATATCGATCGGTTGTGGTTCTGTACCGGAGATCTGCTGTAGTACGCCAGATTCAATCAAAGGTTTAGCGACACTATTCGGTAAGGTGCCAATCCCTAGTCCTGATGTCAAAGCCTCTACTTTCGCAGGAAAGCTTGTCACGGTTAAACGAGGCTGTTTCTCTAGAATATTGATGCTTAGTGCTGGCTGATCGCGTGCGGTGTCTGCAATGGCAATAACCCTGTAACTTTCTCTCGCCTTCTGATCGAATTCACCAGAACGCTTGTGAACATAGTGGCTTGATGCCGCGACCCACACCATCTCCATTTTACCAATTACGTCACTTTTCATATCGTTTGGAATTGTCTCGAGCTTAGGGCATATCAATAAGTCAGCACGACCATCTGTGAGAGATTCCCAACAACCCGCTAAGATTTCCTCTTGCAAACGAACGCGTGTTTTACTGATTTTTCCTAGTTCATCTACCAGTGGGAAAAAGTTAGCAATCGGGATAATGCCATCAAAGGCGATAGTTAGATCTAGCTCCCAACCATTAGCAAGAATACTCGCATCGTTAACGAGTTGTTCAGTCGCACCAAGAATTATCCTGCCTTGTTCTAGTATTAACTGCCCCGCTTCCGTGAAATTTGCACGATGCCCAGACCGATCAAAAATCATGATGTCTAGATCTTGCTCCAACTTCTGAATTTGGTAACTCAATGATGATGGCGCTCGGTCCATTTCATTCGCTGCTGCGGCGAAACTTCCACGACGATCGATAGCATCTAGTATGTGTAATGCTTCAAGTGTTATTGGGCTATGCATAGCTTTCCTACTATAAATTGAGATTTACATCACAAAAACAGAAGCATTCACAAAATGAATGGAACTGAATAAGTCTTTTTAATACAAGTAATTAAGAGCATTAATTATGAATTAGTTGATAAAGTTGAAAATTAATTAAATGCAAATAATAGTAATTATCATTTAGATCCAATATCATCTTCGCAAATCAAGATAATACTATGGAACTAAGGTAACTATCAGATGTATAAGCAATCCCTACTCTCTGCTTCAATCGTTTTAGCGCTTTCATCAACGTCAGCCTTTGCTGAAGATTATGCCCTATTTGATGAGGTTGTTGTATCCTCGACGCGCACGAATCAAACACTTATCAATACAGCGGCTTCTGTTGCAGTCATCTCCGATGAGCAAATCGAAGAGAACATGGCAAAAAATGTTAACGAAATCTTCGAATACACTCCAGGTGTAACGATGAACTCGAGCTCTCGACAAGGTGCACAAACCATCAACATTCGTGGCATGGAAGGTAAGCGCGTAAAGATTTTAGTGGATGGCTCATCGCAACCAGGTTCATTTGATGGTGGCCCTTACGCATTTATTAACTCTAGCGGTATTTCAATCGATCCCGATATGCTGAAAAGTGTCGAAATTATCAAAGGTGCGGCTTCAAGTTTACACGGAAGCGACGCTATTGGTGGTGTTGTCGCCTTTGAAACTAAAGACCCTTCTGATTTCTTAAAAGATGGAGAAGACTTTGGCGGTCAAGCGAAACTGTCTTACTCTTCAGAAGATAACTCTTTCAGTGAGCACGTTGCATTAGCTAATCGATTCGATGACCTAGAAACATTGGTAGCCTACACTCGTCGAGATGGTGAAGAGTTGCAAAACTTCCGTAACCCTAACGACTTAGAGAACTACGCTGTAGAAGGTCAAGATACTTCAGCAGATAATCTTTTGGTTAAGTTGCAATATCAGTTAAACGAAAGTCATCGTATCGAGTTTTTAGCTGAGCTAATCAAAGATACTTCAGACTCTGACATCTACCACTCAAGCTACGATAGCTATACAGGTGCTGATGACACAACGCAAAATCGATTCGCTATTAAGCACATTTGGTTCGCTGATGGCACAATTGCCGATACTGTAACGAGTAAAGTATCGTACATTTCTAAAGAAGAGAATGGTGTAACTAAGCGCTTTAAACCTGCAGGCCCAGGTATGCCACCTTGGGTACCAGCTAACAACGACAACTTACAAACAAAAGACTACGAGTACACTGAAGATAAGCTTGAAATCGAGACTCAGCTAGATAAAGAAATTAACAACCATTACCTAGTGTATGGTGCAACTTATACACATAGTGACATCAGCAACACCAATATGGAGTATAACTCTGATCCTGCTACTGATAACCAACTTTATGTATATACTCCAGATGCTAAGGAGCAAAAATTTGGCTTGTTTATTCAAGACGAAATTAGCTTAGTGAATGACAAACTTATTGTTACCCCTGGTGTACGCTTTGACTATTTCTCAACTGATCCTGGTAACAACACCACTGAGACGTTGAGTGATTTCTCAGATTCTGCGGTAACTGGTCGTTTAGGTTCAACATATAAACTTACAGATACAGGCACTATTTTTGGCCAAATTAGCCAAGGCTTTAGAGCCCCTTCTTTTGATGAACTTTACTATACATATGATAACCTTGGACATGGGTACGTAAATGATCCAAATCCAGATCTTAAATCAGAAACCAGTATTTCATACGAGCTAGGCTATCGTCACAACACTCAAGCTTCATCATCTGAAATCGCGGCCTACTACAGTGACTACGATGACTTTATCGAGACAGTGGTTACGAAAAAGGTTGGTGGAACAACGCACTATTCTAACGTTAACTTGGATTCGGCAACGATAAAGGGGATTGAATTCTCGAACACGTTACTTTGGGATGTCTTGGTTGGTGCGCCTAAGGGTATTTCAACTCACTTCGTAGCTTCATACACAGAGGGTGAGGACGGAAACGGAAATGCACTAAATAGTGTTAACCCTTGGAATGCGGTGTTAGGTCTTAACTATGATGCGCCAAACCAAAATTGGGGTACTAGCGTTAAGTTAAACTACACAGCTGACAAATCTGGTTCAGACATCAACTTCGATGACGAAAGTGGCGGTAACGCAGGCCAGGCTGAGCTTCCAAGCGCAACAGTTGTTGATTTAACAGCTTACTACAAACCAATGAAGGATCTGACGATTCGTGGTGGTGTGTTCAACTTAACTAACGAAGAGTACTACCGTTGGAATGATATTCGCGGTGATGATGAACTTTACAAAGAGAACACTCAAGCGGAAAGAAACTACGGTATTTCAGCTAAATACGAATTCTAACTCGTTAGAAAACTTAACGACAGAATCTGATACAGCAGAAACTAAAAAGCCAGCTTAATTGCTGGCTTTTAATTTATTTCACTAAAAAATTGTATAAAAAAGGTAATAAGTGAAATTACTTCTCTGCCATCTCTTTTTTAACCATTACTGCAGCAGCAACGATGAAAGTGATGATTAGGCCTAGTTCCATGATTAACTCCAAAGAAAATTAACATTAAACATATAATTCGCGAGCATAATAACACAGCGGATACAGAATGATACTTTTTAACCACTAATTTACTTTTTATTCGATTAAGATCAAAAAAGATGCCCGAAAGCATCTTTTTGTATATTAATCATTCATGAAACTACTAGATCAGCCAGGGAAACCATTAGGATTTGTTGACTGCCAGCGCCATGTATCTTCCGTCATTTCAGTCAATGTACGAGTCGCATTCCAGCCGAGCTCTTTTTGAGCTTTAGCAGGGTCTGCCCAACACTCTGCGATGTCACCAGGACGGCGTTCAACTAGCTTGTAAGGGATCTCTTTACCGCTTGCTTGTTCGAATGCTTTAACCATGTCTAACACACTTGAACCGTTACCCGTACCAAGGTTGTAGATATGAAGACCGTCTTTGCACCCTACTTTCTCAAGCGCTGCGATGTGGCCATCAGACAGATCCATTACGTGGATGTAATCGCGAACGCCAGTCCCGTCTTTTGTTGGATAATCGCTACCAAATACAGATAGGAATTCACGGCGGCCCACTGCTACTTGAGAGACAAATGGCATTAGGTTATTTGGGATACCTTGCGGGTCTTCACCTAGCTCACCACTTGGATGTGAACCTACAGGGTTAAAGTAACGCAGCAGTGTAATGCTCCAATCAGGATTGGCTTTTTGGAAATCGGTTAAACACTCTTCAACCATTAGTTTACTACGACCATATGGGTTGGTAGCGCTTGTTGGGAAGTCTTCAGTAATTGGCACACTTGCAGGATCACCGTATACCGTTGCTGAAGAGCTAAATACCAAGGTTTTTACACCCGCATCACGCATTGCATCAACAAGAACTAAAGTGCCGTTTACGTTGTTGTCGTAGTATTCAAGAGGCTTTTCCACAGACTCTCCGACGGCTTTCAGACCAGCAAAATGGATAACCGCTTCGATGTTGTGTTGCTTCATAGTTTCAGTCAAAAGCGCTTTATCACGAACGTCACCTTCAATGAAGTTGGGACGAACGCCCGAGACTTTTTCGATGCGCTCTAGAACGCTTGGTTTACTGTTGTACAAGCTATCAAAAAGTACAGGTGTCATACCTGCGTTGATCATCTGGATACTTGTATGGCTACCAATGTAACCCATGCCACCTGTAACTAAAACATTCATGCTTAGCAGACCTTTTAATTAAAAATATTCAACCTATCACTTATGATACAACAACTTAGGGTGAGCTCACAAACACCGGTGCCTATTTACCCTCACGAGCGAACACAAACTGACCTTTTCCTTTGCGTTTCGCTTGGTACATAGCCTCATCAGCAACCTTTAGAATCACGTCAATATCACGCTCTGAGCCATCAACTAAATTGATACCTAAGCTCGCCCCAACATGAAGTGAACGCTGTTTATAATTCACTTCTTGCCCGATCAGATCCAACAATCGCTCGGCTAACTTCGCTAATAAGACTTTGTTTGTCTGTTTAATAATAAGAACAAATTCATCACCCGACAAACGTGCAACCAAATCCCCCGCTCTTACCTGAGATAATAACCGGTTTGACACTTCTTTAAGGATTTCGTCACCCGCATCGTGACCATAGTTGTCATTCACTTCTTTGAAGCCATCCAAATCCAAGTAAATAACCGCAAAATGCTGATTTGAATAGTGGCTCGACGTGACAACATCATCCATAACCTTATACAGCTGCGCTCTATTCGCTAACCCGGTTAATGCATCGTGATGAGCCAAGTGTTCGAGTCTTTCCATCTCTTTAACGTTGGATAAATCAGACAGCGTTAATACCATATCAAACTCGTCTTTCTCGTTGTCTGAGGCAATTCGATTCACTTTGACAAACATTGGAACTAACGTGCCGGACGCGCTTTTCTCCCACACTTCGCCTTGCCATTGACCATAGTTGTCTAACGAACTGCGAATTGTCGGCATCAATGATGAAAATTGCTGCCACGAAAATACTTCAAATGGTGTTTTGCCCACCAGCAGATCAGAGTGATAACCGAGAAGTTGTGTGATCGCCGGGTTAACCATGGTTATCACATTGGATGAGTTGAGCACGATCAAGCCGTCTTTACTGTTTTCGAAAACACCCGCAGCAATACGTTGGCGACTCATGGCCGTTTCTATGTCGGTGACATCTTGGATTGCATAAAGAATACGACCATGTTTTGTCAAAGAACGACTGCTCACACGAAGCCAGCGTTTTGATTGAAAGAGATCGGTGGTTTCCAGCAATTCGTCATTAAGTTCAATATTGGCATCAATAACATCTTGTAAGTAACCCGTTTGCTTGGTCGCGATCAACTCTTGGATCAACAAATTCTCAAGAAAGGCTTCCGAGCATTTAAAAATATCCCGAGTAGCTGCGTTCGCATGAAGAATGAGCCCTTTTTCATCCACCACCAACAAAGAGTGCTGAACGGTTTCAATGACCTCATTTGCGAATGATTTTTCTTCTTGTAACTTGTCTAACGTAAAATTGATTTGGTTATCGCGATTTTGAAGCCTTTCTAACATGGTATTGAAAGCTCGAACCAGATCGCCGATTTCATCGCGGTTCGTTACGACTAATTTAGGCTGCTTCGAACGACGCTCAACAAAGGCTTGCATCGCCTCATTGAGGTCAAACATCGGTTCAATAATCAAGCGTTGCACCAATTTGACCACTACTCCGCCTAACATCACCAGAAACAACAGGTAGACGACCGCAACCTTGAAAATATTCGTTAAGATCGAATTAAACGTCTCTTTCGATATTGTTACTCTCAAGTTCGCGATCACTGCGCCATCCAGTGTCACTGGAACGAGCAAGAAGATGAAATGCTCAGAGATGGCAAATTGATGATCGGCGATATCGTCTAATTCTTCTGCGTTTGGCCTTGGAACCAGAGTGTTGCTCACCTGATAGCTGGCAAAAAGCTGTTCGTTGATGTCATAGAGCTTCACTCTAACAATATCTTTATCTGCGACGAAAGCTGACAATATTTCCTGAGCCGATGACTTGTCTTCAAATAAAATCGCGGCTTGCAAGTTATAAGCAACACCTTGTGCTAGCACTTTAACACGCTGAATAAGACTCTCTTTCTCTCTCTCAAACGTGACAGTGTAATTTACCGATTGGATCGTGACAAAAGTGACTGCGATGAAGATGATAATGGGTAATATCAGCTTGTTTTTAATCGATATGTTATTAATGAAAGACAACATTATTGGCCCTCCACTATAGCGATTCGTAACAGGTTCGAGCCAATGACGTAGTCACCGCGCCTTGCGTTCTCTAGATTGATCTTAGGTTTGAGCTTATTATCGATGTGCGTGAGTTCAATGATTCCACCTAAGTCCGTAAAGTTAGGGATATCACTGATTGTCACAGTATGTGGCGAGTGCTCTTGACTAAGAAATTGGTCATTTTTACGGTCAGACAAATACGTAATATCACACTTAGAAGTAATCGACTGTTGAACTCGGATAGCGAGCGAACGAATAGATTTCCCTTGTGTAATCGACGTCAGTGCTTTGCTTACCTTCTCATCGCCAATCACACAGAAGTTAACCGTATTCATGGTGCTCTCGTCGTTCCAACGAATAAAGTTGGCAATTCTAAAAAGGTACACCGCTTTCACTTCATAAGGCTTGAAACTAGCCGCCGATGTATTCAAAGGCACAATAAACATAGCTATAGTGGCAAGGCTGAGTTTCGTAAAACCGAGCTTAATACGGTACTTGAGCCACTTAGAATTCATGAGAGATCCTCACATATACGGACTCTTGGTTGACACAAATCTCGGTAAGTTTTTGTGTCACTTTCGAAGCCGTTTCCATTTCGACATCTAACATAGACAACTCTTCAAGGCTCATCGACATCAGCTGGTCTAGAGAGTTTTCTTGAGCAGAGACAAAAACAGGTATCGTTAATGCTAGTCCTAAGCAAACCTGGCGGGATATCATGTGCTCACCTAATATACAGATAGATATTAATCCTTTAATCAATAGTTCAACTATATATGAAATGCCATACTGGTAAATCTACGGTGTCGAAAGTTTGAGTTAGGTCACTGTTTATTTATGGTATTTATAAGACCGTCATTACTTACCTCAACGTAAAGGATTAGCACCACGTGACAACGAAGATTTTGCTTAATTGCGACATGGGAGAAAGTTTCGGCAATTGGAAGATGGGCGATGACGAGTCGGTCATGGAATGGGTCGATATGGCAAACATCGCTTGTGGCTTCCACGCGTCTGATCCGCACGTTATGTCCAAGACGATAAAACTGGCGCAGCACTATCACACCCAAATTGGTGCTCATCCCGGTTATCAAGATCTCGTTGGTTTTGGTCGCCGTTCTATTCCACACACCATGGACGAAATCAGTGAGCTGGTTTGCTATCAAGTCGGTGCATTACAAGCCCTTTGCCGCTATCACCATACCACTGTTGGCTATGTGAAACCTCATGGCGCTCTTTATAACGATATGATGGCAAACATTGATGTGTTCAATGCGGTAGCCCAAGCCGTCGCTGAGTTTAACATCCCGTTGATGATTCTCTCTTCATCAGACAATCAACAGTATTTGGATATTGCTGACGACCATGACTTGCCTCTCTTGTTTGAAGCGTTTGCCGACCGTGCTTATTTAAATAACGGACAATTAGCGCCACGTACTCAAAAAGGCTCGGTTTACGTCAATCAAGACGATATCTATAACCAAGTTATGCAAATCATTAACTATGGCTCGGTTACGACTTTAGAGGGCGAAAGACTGCCTATTGAAGCCGATACTATCTGTGTTCATGGTGATAACCCTCAATCCATCGCATTAATTAGAAAAATCAGACAAGACCTCAACGCTTTTAATTAGTATGAAGCGTGTGATTGGTATGACGCATGGTCTAATCGCTCGTGAGATCTAATTGATTTGTATTGGCTTGGACACGGAAGTGAGACACGCCAAGTAAGCTAAAAAAGGCAAGATAACAAACGTATGGAAACGAAATGACGACGAATCAGATTGAATTCAATATAGCGCCAGTCGCGGAATGCAGCGTTTTGGTGACCTTGACGCTATCGCCTTCAAATAATCAATCTAGCGCCGAATATGCGCAATACATAGCTCACTTTTCCGATGCCATTCGCCAAAACTTAGCATCGGTGTTGATGAATGTGACACCGGCTTACCAAACAATATTGGTCGATTACCTCCCTTATCGAATATCAGAACAGCAGCTCATTGAACAGCTCAATAATTTGTTGAGTCATGCTCTGTCGTCCTTTTCTAGTGTTAGTAAAACTCGCGATACGATTGAGCTTCCTGCCTATTACTCACCAGAAACGGCGCTCGATTTAGACCGATATCAAAACAAAGGCCTGTCGCTCGACCAGATAATTCAACATCACACCTCACAGACATACAGCGTCAGTGCGATTGGGTTTACGCCTGGCTTTGCCTTTATGTCGGATGTGGTTAATGAGCTTGCCTTGCCCCGTCACTCCACACCCCGCTTAATTGTGCCCAAAGGCAGTATCGCCATCGCGGATACGAAAACAGCTGTGTACCCTTCGGATTCACCGGGCGGTTGGAATATTATTGGCAATTGCCCACTTCCGTTGTTCGATCATAGCCAGTTGAAGAACGCCGATATCACGCAAAGACCACTGTCTCTGCTTAATGTTGGTGATACCGTCCGTTTCATAGCGATTTCAAAAAAAGAATTTGTAGAGTTGGGTGGAGGCATCGTAAATGGCTAAGACAAAAACTAAACCAACACTGACAGTGATTAAGCCCGGCCCGTTGAGTTTGATTCAAGACTTTGGGCGATTTGGTGTTGCTCATCTTGGATTAACGCAAGGTGGACCGGTTGATGACTACTCTTATAGCTGGGCTAACCATCTATTGGGCAACCCAGTCAACCAAGCGGCGTTGGAAATCACGCTTGGGCAATGTGCGTTGAGAATCGATTTTGATTGCGAGATGGCACTATGCGGGGGTGATTTACAAGCGAAACTCGATGGTAAACCACAGGCTAACTGGAGCACTTTTCAAGCTTTTAAGGGGCAAGTTCTCTCATTTGGTTTGCCTAAAAATGGTCTAAGGGCGTATTTAGCCATTAAGGGCGGTTTCGATGTTCCATCAGCTCTTGATAGCTGCTCTACAGTCACTCGTGAAAAGATTGGTGGATTAACGCAAGATGGAGAGCCATGCCAACAAGGGCAACAAATAGCTTTTACCCAGCACCAACTATCACATTCATTTAAAGCGGCAAGTGTTACCTTCCGATACACGCCTGATTACAATCTACCCGTGAACCTACGAGTGATTGAAGGCTATCAAAGCGAGCTATTCTCCGAGTCAGCAAAAGAGACTTTGTATAACGCGCAGTATCACGTTGACCAAAACTCAAATCGGATGGGTTATCGACTCAGTGGCGAACCCGTCGACTCGCCTGACATTTCGCTATTGTCAGAAGGCATTGCCTTAGGTGCGATTCAAATTCCACAAGATGGACAGCCTATCGTGCTGCTTAATGATAGACAGACCATAGGTGGTTATCCGAAGATAGGATGTGTCGCCAGAATCGATTTACCACGCTTGGCGCAAGCAAAACCTGGACATGCGATATCGTTCAGCAAGGGCGATCGCTTGGGCTTACAAGATGTTTGGTGCCAATGGGCTCAGTTTTTCGGCTATTAGTTTTTGCGATGTGTTATGTGCTAAATGCTATGTAGCTGAGAATAATCAACTAGGAAGATGTCATTTAGATGAGGTTCGGTATCTAAGCAGATGTTGAAATGAAGATTCGGCTTACCTATTACAGTAAGCCGAATTGAAGAAATTAAACGCAGTCGATGATGATAGACTAATTATAGGCTATTAAGCGTGATCTTGACCTGACACCTTGGCAAGCGCTTCTGGGTATCCACGTTCTTGTGTCAAATCTATCGCTCTGTTTTCAATATCATTTAGATTAAGTGACATTGTCACTGAGTGTGTGTCTTCAATAGATGCCGCCTCTGATACATCAAACCATTGCTCAGCGACCTTTTGTGCCGCTTCTAATGTTGAAGAAGCTTTTACTACTTCAAGTCGAGCATAGCGATCCCCACAGAATGAAACGTCTGAAGCTCTTAAGCTTGGATCGGTTCCCGGAATCTGTTGTGCACCAAACAAAGGTTTACCACCGACCAATGCAGAACTGAAACTTGGGATGAACTGAGACATATGCGTTATTGCCGCGCGAGTTCTTAATTCAAGCTGATCTTCACTCCAACCCGATACGATTTTCTTAAGCAGCTTCGAAGGCAACTGTGGCTGTGACGAGTCTGTTGACGATGAAACAAGCCCACCCTCAAACAGAGTAATCCCTTCTGTCATGCCGTGAAGTTGGAACACACCATCAGCATACGGCGTTAATTGCGCCATGCCTTGCGGTGTGCCTCTCGGGCCATGGAAGATAACTTCTGGCCACTCTTCCTTACATTCTTGCGAATATGGCCACTCTGTAACGTATGCAGCTTTAAACTCAACAAGTCTTTGCTGCTTAGAGCCAACAAAGTCATCTACGATACCCGTTTCAAACCCACTCGCATTAATCAAGTAATCGGTCGTTAGTTGGCAGCTTTGGTTTTCGGCATCGGTATAAGTCAAAGACCAACCTTGACCTGTCGACTCAACAGATTGTAATCGGCTGTTGGTTAACACAGTACAGTTAGCTTGTTGCCCCAAAGAGAGTTGAGCGGTCGCAGAAAGTCGGAATACGCTCCAGCCATACTCTTGGACCATCGCAACAGGATACTTTAGGGTCTCTAAATCCGTATGCTTGGCGAAAGGAATACACCAATCATCAAGCGATGTTGGTTTCAGAGGCTGTGTTTTCGCAGAAAGTGCTAATAAATCTTCTTTGCTGTACAGCTTATAATACTCTTCCGGATCACCGAGCACTTGGTTGCTTTTATCTTGTTTAACAAGATCGGCATAAGCGCTTTTGATTATCTTGAGACGAGGAAGCAGATCCAACGGCTCTCCACCATCACTGTGCGGAACGGCGATGATTGTCGGACGAATATTGATCGTATGAGGGAATAAGCGGACGGTATCAATTGACTGTGTGAGCAATTGAAGACACTGCTCTACAGAAATATCTCGATACAAATTGCCGCCAGCGTGCAGGTGGCAAATTGGTGGACCATTAACCAAACTCGGCCCTTTTTCTAAGATAGTGACCTTAAAACCCAACTCACTAAAGTGAATCGCGCTCGTTGTTCCGGCAATACCACCACCAACAATGGCAATAGAAGGTTGATTTGTATCCGTTTTGTTGTGGTTCATCGTGTTCTGTAGAATAAGATTAACTGCCTCTATTCTACTTTTGTTCTGCGATGAATTAAAACACATTTTTATCAAGGTCTTAGATAGGCGGGATTTAATATCTATGTAAAAAACATAAATAATCTCTTGACTCAATAACTCCAGATAGGGTTTTAAAGGTTATTCTAACAGTCAAATTTGTCCTAAGTGACGCCACATAAAGGCTGCCTCAGTACTCTTAAAACATAGCGGTTAACTTATCCCTAAAGTTATCCACCGTTTTTGTGGATAACTGTTGATAACGTTCTTGCTAAGTTGCGCAAACCCTTTGTTTACAGGGACTAACCGCTGTTCATTAAATCGGCATTATTGGGTAATTAGTTTTAAAAAATGCTAAAAACAGTGGAATCTAAGGTGCGATATTTTTTCTTATGCTACCGGTTGGTTAAATAAAAAACGGTCTAAAGCGACGTATTATAAATAGTGCATGACTAAGTATAAATAATCTCACTTTTAGACCGTTTTAAGCGCTTGGCTAGATCTCGCTAACGACTAGCCAAAATCCTTGTTTACTGGTGCCAACAAACGTTTGATTAAGCTATTCACTACCGCGGCTAATGTGATGAACGTTAGCACCGGTAGCGCTATCCACAACATCGGGTGAAGTGAAGGTTGTAACTCAAAACCAAAGTTCATCACTCCTGCCACGCTGAGCTCAGAACCAAGGGCTGCAATTGAGCCTGCGACTAACGCCATTAAACCGTACTCACACCAAATAGTATTGAGAATTCGCTTCTTACTCGCGCCTAATGTTCGATACAAGCGTATCTCTTGTTGTCTTTGAGATAAGCTCAATCGCAATAGAGTGAAGATAAGCAACAGCCCCGCCACCACACCTAACGCCGCAAGTACGGTAATCGACCAAACAATCTGCTTAAGCAACTCTTGGATCTTGCTACCCATCTTACGAATATCCATCAAACTCACGGTTGGATGATTTCGAGAGAGTTCGTTGAGCATCTGATTGTGTTGTTCTTCTAATCTGAAGCTCACTAGCCAAGTAGAAGGGATTGAACTCAAGACATCTGGAGTAAAAATGAAGTAGAAGTTCGGCTTCATTTCTCGCCACTCGACTTTGCGGATGCTATTCACCTTGGCAGAAACATTCTGGCTGTTGATTGTGAATGACAGCTCATCGCCAATCTTTAGATCCAGTTGCTCCGCGACATCCGATTCTACAGATACGCCATGCTCTTGTGTCCAGTTACCTTCTAATACTTCATTGTACTTAGGTAAGCTATCTCCCCAAGTGAAGTTGATCTCGCGACTTAGTGCATCTGTTTCTTCAGAGGTCTCGCTGTATTTCGCCGCCTCAATGCCGTTAATGGTTGTGAGCCTTCCTCGTATAATTGGAAACGCTTGAGTACGCTCTACTTCGTTTGCATCAATCGTCTCGAGATAACTGTCTTTCTCATAGCTCGCAATATTCAGCGCAAACGCATTAGGTGCGTTCTCGGGCAAGGTTTGCTGCCAATCCGACAATAAGTCACTTCTCACTAGCCATATGATCGATAGCAGCATCAAAGACAGCGCTAGAGAACCAAATTGAATCCCTGTTGCTAATGGTGTGCGATTAATTCGGCTCAATGCCAAACGCATAGATGTCGACGTCGGCAGCTTACCGACCAAACGCAGAACAAGCGTGCTCACAATCGCAAGCACTAAGAACAGGCAAGCGATACCCGCTAGAACTATCCATACCAACAGGTTATCGCCGTACATCAGCATCATTGGAATAATAGGCACCAGCAACAACAGGTATTTCTTGTAGCTTTCATTGGACTGATGACTTGATTGAATCACGCTGATTGCCGAGGTGTTTACCAAGCCAATTAACGGAATACCAAGAGCAGGCACACCAATGAGGATGCTTGATAAAATCGCCAAAATGACAGGTTCAATACCATAGCTAGGAAGTGGTGTTGGCAACAAATCACCTAAAGGTATACGAAGTAGAAACTCTAAGCCGACCCCTATTGTAATTCCAAGTACAGCGCCGATGACCACTAACAGAGACACCTGTACAAACAACCATTTAATGATCCATTGCTTACTCGCACCCAAACTTTTAAGCATCGCAATGGTTTTACGGCGACTCGCAACATAATGCTGGCACGTAAGTACCAAAGTGGTCGCAGCCATTATCACAACGATAGCCACAGTTAACGAAAGATATTGAGTCGTGCTTTCGAACATGTCGTTAGTACGGCTCGCAGAATCTTGCGTGCGCCAGCGATCGCTCGGTGTCAATTCTACGCTGTCTTGCGCGGCTTTCAGTTTTGTATCATCACCGTTTAGAAACAGCCTAAAGCTTACACGACTGCCCGGTTGAATCGCTCCAGTGGCCTCGATATCGCTGGTATGAATTAGCACAGCAGGCATTTGTTGGAATGGGTTAAAGCTCAAACCTGGCTCTTGGGTGATGCGCCCTGTTATCGTTAAATCGGCATCGCCAATAGTGACATTGTCACCAATTTCAACCTCAAGCTGTGCAAATATACGCTCGTCTAACCAAAGTTCACCTGGCTCAACATGGTTACTTGATGCTTTATCTGCACCCTCTAAGATCATTTCACCGCGTAATGGGTAATTACTTTCAACTGCTTTTACCGTCACTAACTGCATTGAGTTATCACTGAATGCCATGGTTGAAAAACGAGTCAACTGAGATCTTTCTAATTGTTCAACTTGAGTGAGGTCTAACAAGGATTGCGGAACTGGGTTTGCTGAGATAAACACGATATCGGCAGTAAGCGCATCTTTGCCCTGCTTAACAATTACCTGCTCCATACGTTCGGCCAACGCCGACAATGCAAATACACAAGCAATAATAAGCGTTAAAGCGATTGAAACTGGCCAAAGCTGACCGTGTCGAATCTCTTCGATACTCCATGAAAACAGGCGTTTATTCAGTCCGTTTGATGAATTCAATTTAGACTTCCTCTATCTGACCGACATGCATCTTGAGTGTTCTTTGGCAACGTTGTGCAAGCTTAGGATCGTGTGTCACCAACACTAACGTTGTGCCGTGGGATGAGTTCAATTCAAACAACAACTCGACAATTTTGGCAGCAGTTTGTTGGTCTAGGTTGCCTGTGGGTTCATCGGCAAAAAGAATTTTTGGCTTAATCATAAATGCGCGCGCCAACGCGACCCTTTGTTGTTCACCACCCGATAGCTGCGACGGCAAATGATCAAGCCTGTCTTTCAAGCCTACTGATTCAAGCAGAGCAGTCGCGCGTTCGATGTCTTCGTCTTCTCCCTTTAACAAACAAGGTAACGTGACATTTTGCAGCGCAGAAAGACTTGGAATTAACAAGAAGCTTTGAAATACAAACCCAACCGATTCACTGCGAATCTTAGCCCTTGCCTCATCATCAAGCTGTGAAAGTGGCTGTCCTAATAAACTGATTTCGCCTTTCGTTGGTACATCAAGACCAGCTAACAGCGTCATTAGGGTCGATTTACCCGCACCAGACGTGCCTACGATCGCGACCGTTTCGCCTTCACGAATATCGATATCAACGTGCTCTAGGATTGTTAAATGTTCTTGATTAGTAGACACTGTCTTGGAAACAGCTTCTGCTTTAATGATGGATGTATGCATGACTCGACTAATTTCCTTTTTATTTTTTATTTTATTTTCAACCGCTTCTTTAGCTCAAGGCTCTGCGTCAGCTCAAGATTCAAAGTTATTGGTACTTGGCGATAGTTTGAGTGCTGGTTACAACATGGATATCAAACAGAGTTGGCCAAGTTTGTTGCCAGACGCGCTAGCAAAACATGATAAAGCGGTTACCGTGGTTAACGGGAGTATTTCTGGTGATACAACGGGCAATGGTTTAGCCCGCCTACCACAATTGCTTGAAGAACATGCTCCAGACACCGTTCTTATCGAACTTGGTGCGAATGATGGACTTCGTGGTTTCCCACCTAAGCTGATGTCTGCAAATCTTGAGCAGATCATTGAGCAGATAAAAGCTGCGGGCGCCAAACCTATAATGATGCAGATTAAAATCCCACCAAATTACGGAAAGCGTTACAACCAGCAGTTTGAATACGTTTTTGCAGCGCTTGCTGATCAACAAAACGTGCCACTTTTGCCGTTTTTCCTAGAGCATATCATCCTCAAACCTGAGTGGATGATGAACGATGGACTGCATCCAAAACCAGAAGCTCAACCTTGGATTGCTGAATTCGTCGCCGAAGAATTATATCAGTATCTTTAAGTTTTAATGGTCTAGCTCAATAAATTTTACACAGCTTTACGTTAGCCTGAGTGCATATCACCGTTAACTGTAAGGTTATTTATGCTGATCGAACCTGTTATCAAGGGTGTGGTAGCCAAAAGCGCTCACCCTCTTGGCTGTCAAGAAGCCGTAAAGCAACAAATCAAGTTTGTTAAGAGTGCGCCGCAAATCAAAGATGGCCCTAAACGAGTACTGATTATCGGCGCTTCCTCAGGCTTTGGCCTTGCCGCTCGTATTGCCCTTACCTTTGGCGGCGCAAAAGCTGACACTATCGGCGTCTCATTCGAGCGCGGTCCAAACGAAAAATCCCTAGGTAGTGCTGGTTGGTACAACAACATCTACTTCAAAAAAGAAGCCGAACGAGAGCAACGCACTGCTATCAACATCGTTGGCGACGCATTTTCGCAAGAAACACGCTCACAAGTTGTCGAAGCCATTGAAACCTACTTCGAAGGTGAAGTGGATCTGATTATCTATAGCTTAGCTGCAGGCGTTCGTCCTAAACCAGATTCCGATGAGTTTTGGCGCTCTGCCATCAAACCTATTGGTGAAAGCGTAACTGGCGCAACCATTTCTCTGGAACACGACAACTGGGTCACCAACACGCTTGAAGCCGCGACGGAAGAAGAAGCCGAAAGCACACTCAAAGTGATGGGAGGCGAAGATTGGGAACAATGGATAGATGAGCTCATCAACGCAGAATCTATTGCTCCGGGTTGTAAGACAATCGCGTTTTCTTATGTGGGTCCAGAAGTCACACATCCTATCTATTTAGACGGTACATTGGGACGCGCTAAGATCGACCTTCACCAAACCAGCCACGCTCTTAATCTAGAGTTAGCTAACTTTGATGGCAACGCTTACGCGGCGGTATGTAAAGCCCTAGTCACTAAAGCGAGCGTTTTCATCCCTGGATTAAGCCCTTACTTACTTGCTTTGTATAAGGTGATGAAAGAGAAAGAGACCCACGAAGGTTGTATCCAACAAATGCAGCGTCTGTTTGGCAGTAAACTTTATGGTCAATCCAAAGTACCACTTGATGGTGAGCGATTGATCCGTATGGATGATTGGGAATTAGACCCAGAAACCCAAGCGCACGTAACTGAACTGCTAGAAAAGATGGACGAAAATAACTTCCAAACCTTAGGGGATTACCAAGGGTTTAAAGAAGAATTTCTACAATTAAATGGGTTTGCTCAACCATCGGTAGATTATAGCCAGAAACTTAATACAGAAGATTTTATAAAGTTAAAGCCTTAATCTAAAATTATCTCATTACTGAGACCCGGATTCACATTTGAAAACCTCTGCATAATTGCGGAGGTTTTTTCGTGCAACATTTCTTATACTTAGTTAACGTAAGATTCACAGTTTTCTTTGGTTCATCATAATTAACACAGGATGTGTTGATGCATTTAGCATAATTGACTCGGAGTCATATGAAGAAAATAAAAACTCTCGATTTAGATATCCCAGACGATATGGAGCACGGTTGGCAGAATATTGTCGACCTCTTAGCTCAAATTACTCAAGTGCCCGCAGCACTAATCATGCGTGTTCACGCCAATTACATTGAAGTTTTTTCAACCAGTCGTAGCGAGAACAACCCATACAAAAAAGGTGATTCTGAAACGCTGGGGAATGGGCTGTACTGCGAAACAGTGATGGAAACTCAACGACAGCTTCTTGTGCCTAACGCGCTTGCCGATCCTAAGTGGGACAACAACCCAGACATCAAACTCGGCTTAGTCTCCTATTGTGGTATTCCATTACTTTGGCCTAACGGTGAACTGTTTGGCACCATTTGTATCTTGGACTCGAAAGAGAATCACTACACCCCTACTTATATCAAACTGTTAGAGAGCTTTCGGACTTCGATTGAATCTCAGCTTAAAACCCTATTCCAACACGCCAAGCTTACCCAAATGAATCGCGACCTAAAAAACCGCGTTTACAATCGCACTAAAGATCTCGCGAGCCTTAATTACTCGTTGAATCAAGAAATTGATAAACGAAAAGCGGCTGAACAGAAGATTAACTTCCAAAAGAATCACGACCTCGGCACCGGCTTTTTAAACCGAAACGCATTTGAATCTCGCTTAAACCACAAGCTACTGTCACAGAGAAGGCTGACAGACAGCTCATTTGCAGTCGTTCATATTGGTTTTACCAACGGTAGACGCATACAAGCACGCTACGGCTATAACGCGTTAGACCAAGTGCTTGTTGAATACCGAAAACGCATCGACTGTATTTCTGATATCGATGTATTAACTGCACGCCCTACTTCGGTTGACCTCGTATTGGCGTTTAGCGTTAAAGATTTACACCATCGCCTTGAAGAACTTTGCCAGACGCTCGTTAAAGTTGGTCATTCAGAATTCGACATCGAAAGTGACAAAGTGCATTTGCACGCGTTTATTGGGATTGCAATTACGAACGACGAAGATGACGCGGAAAGCATTCTGCAGAAATCTTCTGAAGCGATGTTAGCCTGCAAAGATTCAGGACAAAAGTTCGCTTACTACTCTCAATCCCATACCGAAGAACAAACTCACATTAATAAGATCGAAGGCTATTTGCTTCAAGCCGTTCGTAATGATGACCTTATGCTCTACTTTCAACCCAAAGTTAGCCCGTTGACGCATCGCTGGGTCGGTGCTGAAGCTTTGCTTCGTTGGCGACATCCTGTTTTGGGTGATATCTCTAACGAAACCCTGATCCACATGGCTGAACAAAACGGTTTGATTTTCGAAGTGGGCAGCTTTGTTTTACGCAATGCGATTGAAAAAGCCAAAGAGTGGTCCGAATACGTTGAAGATTTCAAGATGGCTGTGAATGTGTCTGCAATTCAACTCAAGAACGTACACTTTGCGGAACAAGTGGTTCACCTACTCGAAACCTATCATTTAGAGCCTCGTTTCTTAGAACTTGAAGTTACGGAGAGTGGACTGATAGCAGATGAAGTGGTTGCCAAGAATACCTTGGGATCTTTGCACGATATTGGCGTTACATTGTCACTAGATGACTTCGGTACGGGCTACGCCTCCTTCAGTTATCTGAAGAAGTTCCCATTCGACACCATTAAGATTGATAAGAGCTTTATCGACCAAATGCTCAACTCACACGAAGACTCGGAAATTGTTCGTTCTATTGTCCAAATTGCCAAAAAGCTCGACTTAAAAGTGACGATTGAAGGCATAGAAACGGAGGTTCAGGAGCAATTTATTATTAACGAAGGCTGCGATGTGGGCCAAGGTTACCTTTACGGAAGACCAATGCCGAGCCAAGAATTCGAACACAGCTTAATCAATCAAAACTATTTGGGGACAACTCGTTACGCTTAAAGCGAAAAAGAGCAGTTAGTTTTGGATTTAGGCCTACTTTCTCTTTACTCTAAAGGTGGTGATTTTTATAATCGCCGCCTTTCTGTTTTTATCTTTCCCCTTATATAGGCATTCCTCGTTATGGATCAGTTGACTGCAAAGCTTAAAAAGCTCGAAAAACAAAACTACCGTGCATATCAACAAATTAAAGGTCAATACGACTTTGCTGATTTTGAATTACACATCGACCACATCCAAGGTGACCCATACGCGTCAGCTTCTCGTTTTCGTGCAACGCGCGCGTGGTCTTTGACCGGGTTAGATTGGCTGAAAGAAAAATCTTACGAATACCAAGTAGCCGCTCGTGACTTTATCGCACGTAGCTTCTCTGAGTTCGCGAAACAAGAGTCGACCGTTTCTATCGCGCTGACGGGTCAAACCGTATTAGACAACACAGCTGTTGTATTCACAGACCACGGCATCGAAATTCGTTTCCGTATTAATTTACCAGCTGATGGTCGTAGCATTCTTGCTAAGAAAGCGAACAACATCATCACTTTCTACTTACCGAAGTTTATTCGTCGCGCGACGCTTGAGCGTGAGTTAAACATCGATGCAATGATCAAACATTGTGAAACGATTGAAGACCAAGAAGCACTGCGTGCTCAATTGGATGAAAACAACCTAGCCGCTTTCGTTGCAAACGGCAGTGTGTTACCTCGTATCGCGGGTAACTGCGACCTTCCAATGAAAGACGCGGTACCTTTCGCGGCTCCAGAATCATTGAGTGTTACGTTAAATACTCCAAACCAAGGTGACGTGACCGGCCTAGGCATTCCAAAAGGCATTACGCTGATCGTTGGTGGTGGTTTCCATGGTAAATCGACACTGTTGAACGCCGTTGAACGTTCTATCTACAACCATATTCCTGGTGACGGTCGCGAAGGCATTGTAACTGCGATTGATACGATGAAGATCCGCGCTGAAGATGGTCGATGTGTGCACAGCTTGAACCTGTCAAACTACATCAACCATTTACCAATGCAGAAAGACACATCTGACTTCAGCACACAAGATGCGTCAGGTTCTACGTCTCAAGCGGCTTGGTTACAAGAATCGATTGAAGCCGGCGTTCAAACTCTACTTATCGATGAAGATACGTCAGCGACTAACTTCATGATTCGTGACGAGCGTATGCAAGCGCTAGTGTCAAAAGGCGATGAGCCAATCACACCACTTGTCGACCGCATTGGTCAGCTTCGTGAAGAGATGGATATCTCTACCATTGTTGTAATGGGTGGCTCTGGTGATTACCTAGATGTCGCGAACACTGTGATTCAAATGCACGACTACCAAGCGGTAGATGTGACTGAAAAAGCAAAAGACGTGATTGCTCAGCACCCTACTCAGCGTACTAACGAATGTGAAACTGCTTTAGAAACGTTTGTACCGCGTTCATTGAACCGTGCTTCACTGATGAACATTCTGACTGACGGTAAATTCCGTGTTAATGCTAAAGGCAAAGAGTCACTGCGTTTTGGTAAAGAGTTTGCAGACCTTTCTGCGCTTGAGCAATTAGAATCACCGTCTGAAGTGAATGCGATCGGTTGGGCTTGGTTCCAATTCGCACAAACTCCAGGTTGGTCAAACAACCCTGCTAAAGAGTTTAACGCTATTTTAGAAAACGAATGGCACGCTAACATGCCTAACTACGGTGACCTAGCGAAACCAAGAACGTTAGATGTGATGGCTGCTCTGAACCGTATGCGTAAATCTCAGTTCAAGCCTTCGAACTGATTTCGTTGAATATCGGATTTATTGTGCTTCTAGGTTTTTGAAGTTTTAATCTTCTAATTTACTAAAGCTTCTAAGCCACTAAATAAGCAAATTAACCTTCTACGGCTCTCATTCTGAGGGCCGTAAATTTATCTAACCTCTTTTGACCTAACCTCTAGTGTCGTCAAAACTCTTGAACTTTATAAATTCATAAAACCAATCTTTACATCAATTACTTATCATCTTTTGTAATGAGAAAATTAAAGGCACTGTTTACCGCCATCTAATGCTGTCGATCCCTCAAAACATGACACAGCTTTTACAAAACCCTAGTGATATTCAGATAAAGTCCCGATTCGACAAGTGTAACCAAATGTAACAGACCCTTGAGGCTTCAATGAATCATAAACGCGTTAAGATGCGTGACCATAAAATCGAAGTGAACCTATTCAAAAACCGCGTAATCGTCGCGTTTTGTGGGATCTTGATGTTCACTCTTGTCTTAGTCGGCAATCTATACCGACTTCAAGTTGAAAATTTTAAAAGCTATCAAACTCGTGCCGATGGCAACAGAATCAAAGTATTACCTATCGCCCCTACTCGTGGACTTATTTACGACCGTAACGGCGTGTTGCTTGCAGAGAACAAGCTTGTCTTTGATCTAACCATGATTCCTGAGCAAAACGATGATGTCGATGCAATGCTCACCAAGCTAGACAAATATGTCCCCCGTGATGCAGAGCAGATCGCTCGTTTCAAAAAACGCTATCACAACACCCGCCGTTTTAAATCTGTGACTATTCTAGAGAACTTAACGGAGGAAGAGATCGCCAAGTTCTCCGTGCACCAGTACCAGTTCCCCGGCTTATCTATCGATACCAGCTTAAAGCGTTTTTACCCGAATGGTGAGGTGCTTACCCATGTTCTTGGTTACGTGGCGCACATCAATGATAGCGATCTCAGAAAGCTTGAAGAACAAGGGATAGAAGCGAATTATCAAGCTACAACAATCATAGGAAAACTGGGTGTTGAACGTTATTACGAAGATATTCTGCACGGCACCAAAGGTTATCAAGAAGTCGAAGTAAACAGCCGTGGGCGAATAGTCCGAACCATTGAGTACGTGCCGCCAGTAGCTGGTAAAGATATCGTGTTAAATATTGACCTTGAGCTGCAAAAATACGTCTTTGAGCAACTTGATCACCGAACTGGAAGCGCGGTTATTCTCGATCCGAAAGACAACAGCGTGTTGGCGATGGCATCAAGCCCGAGTTACGACCCTAACCTATTTGTCGACGGCATTTCGAGTAAGAACTACCAACGTTTATTGAATGATCCGGCTCACCCGTTGGTTAACCGCACCACTCTAGGCGTTTATCCTCCTGCCTCAACCGTTAAACCATTTATGGCTGTGGCAGGACTGCAAGAACATGTCATCTCTGAAGATACCATCCGTAACGACCATGGCGTTTGGAGAATTCCTGGCTCTAAACGAAACTCTAAATCGTGGCGTGACTGGAAACGTTGGGGTCACGGACCTGTCGATGTCACTCAAGCCATTGAAGAGTCGGTAGATTCATTCTTCTATCAAACCGCTTTCGATTTGGGTATTGACCGAATTTCAAGTTGGATGAACCGATTTGGATTTGGTGAACCGACAGGCATTGATATCTATGAAGAAAGTACCGCCAACATGCCGACTCGAGAATGGAAGATGATGCGTTATCGCACCCCTTGGTATCAGGGTGACACAGTTCCGATTGGTATTGGCCAAGGTTATTGGACATCGACACCTATGCAACTTGCTAAAGCAACGTCAGTATTGGTTAATCATGGTAAGGTGATGCCACCTCATATCTTAAGAGCCACCTTAGATCATGGTGAAGATTTCAGTACACAACAACTTGTCGAACCGGAGCCAATGCCCTCAATCACCGAAGTGCCGGATAGAATTTGGGATGTACCAATCAACGCGATGCGACTCGTGAACCACGGAAGTAGAGGCAGCGGCAGACGTGCATTTAAGGGAACTGACTATACGAGCGGCGGAAAATCAGGAACTGCACAAGTCTTTGATCTTGCGAAAGATCAGGTCTACAACTCGAAGAAACTCGCTAGGCATTTACTTGACCACGCGCTTTACACGGCTTTCGCACCGTATGAACACCCTGAATATGTCGCAACTGTGGTCATTGAACACGGTAACGGTGGCTCAAAAGTTGGTGCGCCTTATATCCGTAAAGTACTCGACTATGCCTTTGAACATAAAAGTGGTGAGAGCAAAGATCACTCCTAACACCAATAACTTAAGTCGCTACAGCACATAACGTAGTTACCCAAAACATAACGTAATAACGACAAAGCCCCACTTGTGTCACTCACAATGTGGGGCTTTCTGTTTTAGGGTTCTAAGCAATTAGACAGCTAAAAATGCCTGTCGATTATGAGCTTCTTAATACATGCCATGCTTCACAGAGCGTCTGAAATTTTGCGGTGTTGCCTTCGTCTCTGTCCGGATGCCATCTCAATGCCAGTTGTCGCCAACGTTTTCTAATTTCATGGTGTGTCGCGTCTAAAGGTAACTCAAACAGGTTCAATGCTCGACTTCGATCCATATCGAGTTCATCACCACCCACATACTTTCTATACCGAGTCCAAAATTCGTTCAACAGCCTTTTGACTTCACCTTCATCCGCTTCATAGTTAACCCAATTAATGTAGTATTCTCGAAGTGGGTCTTGATGATCGATGCTGTGACTGCTTCCGTGATAACGACCATTCATCAATTCGATGTCCATCGCTTGGACTTGGAGCCAACCATCTGGGTGTAAGGTTTCTTGAAGCTGATAAAGCGCATTCATGATAAGGAAGTTCTTTTTAAACAACTCTTTCTCAGGCACAGCATCCAACACTGGCACAAACCCAAGATCGTTCAGATGAGCTGCCAATGTGTGTACTTTCCATCCGCTTGGCTTTTGCTTAAGCACTTCCATTATCGGCCAAAGCAATGGGTTTTCCATATGGCAATGAAAGTTTGCTCTCACATCTTGATAATTCGACATAGTTGACTCAGTTAGCTTCTCTGAATTAATGGATTTCTAGAACTGTGGATACTATAAGTAACCTGTTTCGCATCCGTTGCGTATCTTCTTTAATTGAAAGCGATTTTCTAAGATTTGTCGAGCTTAAGGACAAACAACTTTCTAACGTTTGGCTTAAAGGCACCTTTTATCGTCAAAACTGAGTACCATTTCGTTGAATACAACCATTAGGGCGTGTTGACCTTTCGCGGTTAAATTTTGTTCGAGATAAAAGCGTTTTAATCGCGGCGAGGGAGAAGTAGCCTAGTCATTCTAAGCAAATCTCCCTCAACAAAGAGTAAAACGCTTTTAGCCGAACCCTTCGGGCAGCGTTTGCTGGTCATTTCTACTACGTTATCGGCTTCTCATGTAGGCTAGCTACACATCGAAGCCTCTGTCTTGTATAAATACCCAGCAACTCGCTGCAAAAATCAGCTCGAAAGGTCAACACGCCCTAAATAACCGTCTATTTGACGTTGTTTTAGTATTTAGATAAGGGCTTTTCTTGCTTTGGCTGCCACCCATTCGGAGAAGATGACCGTCACTAGAATCGCACAGAAAATCACAGTCACTTGAGGCCATGCCAGCATTGCCATCGATTCTTGCAGTTTTAAGCCGATACCGCCAGCGCCCACCAAACCTAAGACGGTAGACTCTCGAATATTGATGTCCCAACGGAACAAGCTCGTGCCGATGAAACTTGGCATTACTTGCGGAAGAATGCCGTAGTTCAAGACTTGCAGTGGAGATGCCCCCGTCGATTCAATCGCTGACATCTGCGTGACGTTTACTTCTTCAATCGCTTCGTACATCAACTTAGCCACGAAGCCAATCGAGCGTAGCGCAATCGCGATAATACCGGCCAGTAACCCTGGGCCGATGATAGCCACTAACAGGAGTGCCCAAATTAATGAGTTGATTGAACGACTTGCCGCAATGATGAACAGTGCGATAGGCCTGATAAACGTTGTGCTTGGCGTTGTGTTGCGTGCGGCTAAGAATGCAACTGGAAATGCCAGTACGATTCCTAACAGTGTGCCAATTGTTGCGATGTTAATGGTGTCCCACAAAGGGCTCCAAAGTGACTCTAAGTAGCTCCATCTTGGTGGCCACATACGTGACGAAATATCAGCAAGTTGATTCGGTGAGTCAGTCACAAAGTACCAAATCGTGTCCTTGTTCATGACTTGCCATGCAAAAACCGTTAGCGCAACAAAGCAAAGCCAGCCAAGCCAAAGCATAAGGCTCTGTTTACTGTCGTAACGCTGCCATTGGGTACGATTCATGGCGCTTGTAGAGGTGTCATTTAGCGTGCTCATTGGTCGTTCCTTACTGCACATGCTTGCGGATAATGGTCGATAGGTATTCACACAACATCACAATCACAATAATAATCAATAGAATAGCGGCCGCTGCGCTGTATTCGTAACGGTCCATTGCGGTGTTCAATGTAGCACCGATACCCCCTGCGCCAACAATGCCAATTACCGCTGACTCTCGGAAGTTGATGTCGAGTCGGTACATCGAAAGCCCGATAAAGCGTGGCATTACCTGCGCTTGAATCGCATAGTTCACTTGTTGTAACCAACTTGCGCCAGTTGCGCGCATTGCGGTGAGTGGTGCTGGGTCGATGGCTTCAATTTCATCGGCAAACAATTTCGCGAGAAAGCCGATGGTTGCGAAGGTCAGCGTGACAAAACCCGCAAACGTACCAAAGCCAAACAGAGCCACACACAGAATCGCAACGATGATCTCTTGTAAGCTACGAGCGATCGAAATAAACGCACGGCAGAATAGATAAACGGGAGTAGGGGCAAGGTTTTTGGCTGCGCCTAATCCGAATGGGATTGAAAGAAGGACACCCGCCACGGTTGATGTCAGGGTCATGGTTAAACTCTCAATCAAACCTTGTGAGATGTTGTTCCATCGGCCACCAAAATCTGGGTTCATGAAAGCCAAAATGAACTGCCAGCCGCGTTCGCTGCCTTCGTAAATTCGAGTCCAGTTGACGTGTACCGATTGAGTCGCAAGGTACAAGTAAACCGCGACAATGATGATTAAGCTCCAGCGTAACCATGGGCTAGAAATCAGTGGCGGCTTTGTCCACTGTGTCGGGTATTGTTTGGAATTCTGTTTTCCTGACTTTAAATGCTGCTGAACTTGATTTGGATATGGTTGAGTCATATTGTTGCCTCAGACAGGCGAGGACTTGTGATGATGAGGTCATCGGCCTCTTCTTCTGCTTGTTGACTCCAGTCTTCTTCACCGTAGATTTGCGTTAAAACATATTCAGTGAGCAGGTTTGGTTTGTCATCAAATACGACACAACCTGCATTTAAGCCGACAACACGGTCAACAAACTGCTTTGCTAATTGAACATCGTGAATATTGATGATGGCAGGGAGCTGTTGCTCTGAACAAATCTCACTGATCAGTCGCATGATTTGGCGCGCTGTACGTGGATCAAGTGCGGCCGTTGGTTCATCAATCAACAGTAATTTCGGTTTCTGAGCAAGTGCACGTGCAATACCAACACGTTGACGCTGACCACCCGACAGAGCATCGGCCCTTTTATTGGCGTGTTCTAACAATCCAACACGGTCGAGTAGCGCATAAGCGGCTTGGATATCCGATTCAGGGAAACGGCGAGTAAAGCTTTGCCAGAAATTCACGTAACCCAAACGTCCTGAAAGTACGTTTTCCATCACCGTCAAACGCTCAATCAGCGCGTACTCTTGGAAAATCATCCCGATTTCACGGCGTGATTGTCTCAGTTGTCGCTTAGACAGCGTTTCTAGATTGGTATTGGAAAAGATCACTTCGCCGCTGGTGGGTTCGGTGAGCCGATTAATACAACGGATAAGCGTTGATTTACCCGCACCAGATGGACCAATTAAACCAACCACTTCACCGGCATTGACCGACAAGCTAACGTTGGTAAGGGCTTTATCAGAACTGGAGTAGTGCTTGGTAAGCCCTTTAAGGGTAAGAGTAGACATAGAATTCCTATAAGAGCGGTGTACTAAGAGTTCGCCTGAGACAGGCATGGAAAGTAAACCGGAAAGAGTGGTGAATAACTGCAGGCGATTACACCTGCAGTTAGTTTTATCGGTGTGTGATTGGCTTTTTAGTTCGGTTGAACTTAGCTACACGTGTAAGAGACTTTGTTTGCCGTATCGATAGTGCGGATCACTTCCCAGTGCTCTTTGTAAGTAATAGGAACGAACTGCGCTTCGCCGTTACGTTCAAATTCTTCTTGAAGCTTTGTGCCTTCCCAATCGAAAGTGAAGAACGCTTTTTGAATCTTCTCTTGCAGCTCTGGCGTCAGGTTGTGCGCTGTGCCGTAAGCGGTAGTCGGGAAGGTTTGAGATTTGTAGATGCTCTTGATTTGGTCTTCTTTCACAACATCGCGTGAAAGCATGCGGTTCAATACTGAGTTAGCAACTGCTGCAGCATCGTAATCTTTGTGCGCCACACCCAAAATAGAGTTGTCGTGTGCGCCAGAGAATGCTGGTTTGAAATCTCGGTCAGGTTGAAGTTGGTATTCAGCGTCCAAAATCGCAGAAGGTGCTTTGAAGCCAGAGTTAGACGTTTGTGATGTGAACGCTAGGTTCTTATCTTTTAGGTCTTCCACTTTCTCAATGCCAGAACCAGGGTAAGTGATGATTTCCATTTCGTAACCGAAAGAGCCATCTTCTGCAGCCATCATTGTGAATGGGGCAAAGCCTGCACAGTTAACCGCCAGTGGTGTAGAACCTGTGTTGAAACCTGCGATATGTAGGCGACCTGAACGCATTGCTTCAATTTGAGCTGCGTTATTTTGAACAGGGAAGAAACGAACCGTCTTTTCCGTTGTTTTTTCAAGGTGGCTCAAAAACTCGCTCCACACATCAGCGTATACTGCAGGATCTTCAACTGGCGTATAAGCAAAAATTAGCGTGTTTGGGTCAACCCATTGTGATTCATCTTGAGGAACATCAGCAACCAAGTTGCCAGAGCGATCTTCGTATCGTGTATCCATTGCTAATGCAGAACCAGAAAAAATCAGCGCAGCAGTAATAGCGCTCTTAAGCGTGAGATTTGTTTTTGTCGGTTTCATTATGTCAGTCCAATTGAGTGATTTGTTGGAAGGAAGTATAGGAATCGAGGATGACAGAACCGATGCCTTTTGATGACGGATTTATGAATGGTGTAACATAATGTTTCTAGCGGTATGGAGTTAGATGCTTTATAAGTGTTTGATTCATTGAGTAAATTAATAGGGCACGACTCGTTGCTAATTTACTCAATTGGCGCTAGGTTGAAATCCTGTTATAGTGATCCTTAAATAATACATAAACATAACATATAAAATAAGTGAACTTATGGTTAGCACTTTTAATTCAATCTCGGGCTCGAAGCGCAGCCTGCACGTGCAAGTAGCGCGTGAAATCGCTCGTGGAATCTTGTCTGGTGAACTGCCACAAGGTTCTATTATTCCTGGTGAAATGGCGCTGTGTGAACAGTTTGGTATCAGCCGTACGGCACTTCGTGAAGCAGTTAAACTACTGACTTCTAAAGGCCTGTTAGAGTCCCGCCCGAAAATCGGTACTCGTGTAGTGGATCGCGCATACTGGAACTTTCTTGATCCTCAACTGATTGAATGGATGGATGGTCTAACCGACATAGACCAATTCTGTTCTCAGTTTTTAGGCCTTCGCCGTGCGATTGAACCTGAAGCGTGTGCATTAGCTGCAAAATTTGCGACTGCTGAGCAACGTATTGAGCTTTCAGAGATCTTCCAGAAGATGGTAGAAGTGGATGCTGCTGAAGTATTTGACCAAGAAAGTTGGACAAACATCGACATTCGTTTCCACAGCTTGATCTTCAATGCAACAGGTAACGATTTCTACCTGCCATTCGGCAATATTCTGACGACCATGTTCGTTAACTTCATCGTGCACTCTTCTGAAGAGGGCAGCACATGTATCAATGAACACCGTAGAATCTATGAAGCGATTATGGCTGGCGACAGTGAAAAAGCTCGTACAATGTCAGCGGCTCACTTGCAAGATGCTAACCACCGTTTAGCCACTGCAAGCTAAACACGGTTTTCAACTTCATTTGAACCAGTCAAAAAGGTATGCCAAGTGCATGCTTTTTTGTTTTTAGAAAGCGTGTTGCACCATGTGTGGCACTGTTTTGGTTCACCCTCGCTTAACTCCTTCTTAAGTCAGTTCTTTCTTGTATACGCCTAGCGGTCGTTCTCTTTACCATCAAAATAAAAATAATATTACGCTCGATATTCGTTTTTAGACACTCGAGCGGGGGGGGGGGGGGGGGGGGGGGGGGGGGGGGGGGGGGGGGGGGGGGGGG
>NZ_JBFSVE010000007.1:0-114559 GCF_041467715.1 Vibrio sp. 10N.247.311.14 | reverse complement strand
GCTTGTACGGTGGTGTGAGAGGACGGAGGCCGTGAGGCCTCCTCCTACTCGATTCGGAGAGACGACTTTCTATTTCAAGTGAGAAAGAAAACCAGCATTTACCCGGTTTACAGTTAGTAGTCAGATTAGCCTAGTAGCCAGATCCGCCCTGCAACTCAATATCACCAATAAGCGAAAGTATGTTGAAAATAGAACCCATTACTCCTCACATCGGCGCTCGTATTCACGAACTAGAGCTTTCTACATGCAGTGCTGATGAACTCGATAAGGTGTATCAGGCACTTATTGCCCATCAAGTGATCTTTCTCGACGGGCAGACTTTGTCTCCAGAACAACACTTGATGATTGCACAGCGCTTTGGAACGTTAGAACCTGCACATCCTTTCTTCCCTCGCGTGGAAAGTGCGCCACAGGTGAGTGTGATTGAAACAACCCGTGGCAATGCGCCAAAGGAAAGTTATTGGCATACCGACTTAACGTGGCGCAGCTTGCCGTCGAAAGCTTCCCTGTTGCATGCTCAACACATTCCAAGCATTGGTGGTGACACTATCTGGTGTTCTATGACTGCGGTTTTTGAATCTCTACATGAAGATATGAAAGCTAAGTTGAGAGGGTTGTCGGCGACTCATTCGCTTGTGGCCTTTGAAGGTATAGAATCAGAAGACATTGATCTCGATTGGCACAAATCCTTGATTAAAACAGCACAGGAGAATCCGCCAGTGGTTCACTCTGTTGTTCAAGTTCATCCTGAAACGGATAAAGAAACGCTCTGTATCAATGAACAGTTTACTCGTTATATCAACGAACTCGACCGCAAAGAGAGTGATGTTTTACTCAGCCAACTGTTTGAAATTGCGAGACGCCCTGAGTTTCAAGTTCGTTTCAAATGGGACAACGGCTCAATGGCGATCTGGGATAACAGGGTAACGCAACATTACGCAGTGATAGATTACGGGGATACTCCAAGAAAAATGCATCGAGTAACAGTGACATAGCGGTAAGCTGAACACAGTTATCAAAAGAACACCGCGCATGCCCATCCCTGAACCATGCACTCGTACTTAAATTTAAGCGTCAGCAGGGTGCATCATTCATCTACGCTTAATAATAAAAACAAATGCGTTGGTACATATTTGATTGAAACCTCACTGCTCGGACGTGATGTGTAATATAATCGGCGCCAAAATATAAGTATAAAAACCAAATCATAGAATTAATAAACGTCAGGGCTTAGAGAGCAAAGTATTTCGTATGAACGCGATTCGTAAAGTTTACCAGTACGCAGAACCGAATTTAACCCTCGTGGGTTGGATGGGCTTTGTCGGCTTCCCAATTTACTACATTGTGTGGGAGTTTTTGTTCCCGCAACCCTACGAAAACTTAGCGCTTCGCCTGTTTTGCTCGGTATTGTTCTTTGGCATTATATTTCGCAATCGCGTCCCATTTGAATGGCGAAAATACCTTCCGGCTTATTATCAAGTTGCCGTAACTATCTGTTTGCCAGGTTTCTTCTTCTACATGCTGCTAATGAATAATTGGTCCAACGTTTGGGTTATGTCATTCATGTCGGCTATTTTCCTCCATATTTTATTGGTGCACGTGACGAGAGTGATGTTTGCACAAACCTTTGCCGGTATTGGGATTGCTACCTTGTGCGCTTGGATTGCACAAGGCTTCTACCTCGAACTCACAATGGATTGGACGCATGTGCCAATCTTTTTGTTTATCTACTTATTCGGCAACTTGTTCTACTTCCGCAATCAGGTGGAACATGAAAACAAGGTGTCATTGGCGAAGTCTTTTGGTGCGGGTATTGCCCATGAGATGCGAAACCCTCTAAGCGGATTACTTACCTCTATTGATGTCATGCAGTCCATATTGCCGAACCCTAAAAGTGGCGATCAAAAAGGGCAATATGCGTTAAGCAATGAAGAAGTGATTCAGTTGCGTGAAGTGGGCGATGAAGCGATGGAGATCATTCATTCCGGTAACGAAACGATAGATCTGTTACTGACTTCAATTGATGAAAACCGAGTCTCTCGATCTACGTTTAAGAAGCATTCAGCGCAAGCGGTGGTTGAGGATGCGATAGACAGTTTCAATTACAAGCGCTCTGCTGATAAATCAGCAATCTCTTTAGACGTACAGAGTAACTTTGATTTCTTGGGTAGCGACACTTTGTTGAAGTACGTGATGTATAACTTGTTCAAGAACGCATTCCACCATCGCTGCCCTGAAGATTTTCATATTCATGTCACCATGTGTAGTGATGAAGTGGCCAATCAAATAATGGTTACCGATAACGGATCAGGCATCTCAAATGATGTGATTCGACGCATTTTTCAGGACTTTTATACTACTGGCCAATCGGGTAATTACGGCTTAGGTTTGCCATTTTGTCAGAAGGTAATGCGCTCGTTTGGTGGTGAAATTAAATGTCAGTCTGAAGTGGATCAATGGACACAGTTCACGATGACTTTTCCGTCTTTGTCTTCCCATTCGGTGAAAGAAATCAAGAATGAACTGACTAAACTTAAGACTGTGCTAATGGTGAGTGACCAGAAAGTTCTCACCAATAAAATGACTGAGGTAGCCCGTTTTATGGGGTTTGAGCTCACGGTGTTGGATGTAGCATCAGCGCTTAAAAATAAGGAATACCAGTTCGAATTCGACTTGATATTCGTTGACATGGAGAGCTTGGATTTAAGAGCAAGTTGCCTCGATAGGGTTGAATCTTTACTTTCATTCACTGAAGCTCGAATCATCTATTTGTATGAACATCACCCAATTAAACGTGTCCGAAACGTTGCTTTTGAACCTATTTGGGTGGAAACACAAGTTTGGCTACTGAATACCAAGGCGACCATCGAACGCTTACTTTTCGACTCCAACTATGTGATGCCATCAGTTTCTGTAAAACCGTTAGAGGCTACCAATAAGCGCACGATCATGGTGGTCGATGATAACGAATCTCTGCGCCGATTTACCGCGATGTTATTGGAAAAGCAGGGTTTTGATGTCGTGCAGAAAGAAGATGGGCAACAAGCCTTAGACGCGTTGGACAGCGATGATATTGATTTAATTCTGATGGATATCGAGATGCCAATCATGGACGGTGTTGAAGCTTCTCGTCGAATTCGAAGCGCTAACAAAGCATACTCTTCAGTGCCAATTATTGCTCACACGGGTGACAGTTCTCCTGTGACATTGGAAAAAATGGAATCATCAGGCATGTCGGACTTTATTGTTAAACCAGCGGACAAGAACCGACTGTTCGATAAAATTGCTCACTGGATTTAGGGGGTGTAATAGTCTGAAGTTCACGGGCATTGGGTAGACATAAATACAAGAAAGAGCTCAGCGAATTGCTGGGCTCTTTTTGTATCGCGACATGATAGCGTCCATTCAGTCCTGCCGTTGGTGTTAGTTATAAATACGGTTCGAACAAGGTTACACGAACTCTAACTCGGGGTGATGGTACGCTTCGTGACAAACCGTGAGCACATGGTCAATGTCTCTTGGCGTCATGTCGGCATTCACTGAAAAACGGATGATGTTTTTGTTCTTGCCAGTAGCAGGGCGGCAGAAAACCGCACCGAACACATCACGTTCTTCTAAGAAGTCTCGCACACGCTCCGTGTTTCTTTCATTGCCGCACTCTAGCGCTACAATTTGAGACTCACTGCGGATATTAAAGCCAATTCGCTTTAGCCCCGTAGTCAGCGATTTTGCCCGATTGAATAAGGCTTCTCGTTTGTCTTCCGCACCTTTGATCACCTCTAACGTTTTCTCTAAACGAACCACCTCTTGTGGTAACACTGTTGAGCTGAAAATCGCAGGGTACGCCACAAACGGCAAGGTTCTAGACAGTTGTTTAGGACCAAGGATTGCCCCAGCGCGATAAGCAAAGGTTTTTGCCAAGCTAACGGTGATGAAGTCGACTTGGTTGGTGAGTCCTAACGCTTGCACTAAGCCTGCACCATTTTCTCCATGTGTACCCAGAGAATGGGATTCATCAACGACGACCGCACAATCAAACTCTTGCGCCATTTCGTAGATGTCACGCAGTGGGGCAATGGTTCCGATTGTGCTGTAAACCGAGTCGACAACAATGACGCCTGAGCCGTGGCGTTCTAACTGTTTGCGTAGGTGATTCATATTGTTATGCATAAACGGGTGGGCAACTGCGCCGGCAGCGCGGATTCCTTCCCAAAGCGACATGTGTGCAAGGAAATCAATATACACAGGTGTGCCCGGTGGGCAGATGGTTTGCAATAGCCCAATATTGGCCGCCCAGCCCGATTGAGAAAGTAAACAGCTCTCCATTCCGACATAGTTCGCGAGCTCAGTTTCGAACGCAGGTTTAGACTGCACATCTTGTAAGAAAATTGCAGACATCACCACGCTGTCATCGTGTTCACTGATCGCCGCTTGGTGAGCTCGTTGGATCGGCTTGTTGTGTGACAGCGCTAGGTAATCATTGCTCTGCATGACAACAGCGTTGCGTGGTGGACGTTTACCCAAAACCAAATGCTTTTGGCTTTGGTTCTGGGTAATTAGGTCTTGAATATAGAAGTTCAAGCGTTCTTCGATAAAGGAAGGTAGTGGTTTGGTTTTTGTTTTATCACTCATAATAGTTCTCTTCAAATACAGGAAAACGCCAGCGCTGACGGCTGTATATTGACGATTAAAAGTGAGGTGTCATTAGCCAAGTTGCATATTTTTGTGCGTGCTTGCAAACTCAGTATTTAAGGGTTTTGAGGCGAGTGATTTTCCTTACGGTTCGGGGCTTTAACCTAGTTCAGATGGGAATAATAGCCTTCTTTTTTATGATAAAAGGCTATTAAAATTCGGTGTTCGAATGGCTATGAAAAGGCCGATTATGAAAAGCTACGGTGTGTTAGCTTTGTTTATTCACTAGCACGTATTAACTATGAATTAGCACGTATTACCTATGAATGTGAATCAGTTCTATCAAGTCGTCCAATTGCTGCTTGGCTTTCCCCTCTAACGAGTAACCAATATTGATGCGTAAGCAATTGCTGTAAAGGTCGAGAGTGCTGAACAGGTGCCCAAGCCTGATATCAATGTTCTGGTCAGCAACTGCCTGAGCAAAGGTTGATTGGTTCAAGTTGGGTATTTGCAGCCAAAGCACCATGCCACCTTGTGGGTTACTTATCTTCACATCTTGAGGAAGATGCTGAGCTAAATAGCTTAGGTATTGTTGGCGTAATGAAAGGATTTGAGCACACCTTCTTCGAACGTGTTTTGCGTATTGACCAGATTCGATAAAGTCAGCAACCGCAAGCTGAGTCGGCAGGGCAACGCCATAGCTTGCTGCAGAAAACTGAGCCTTGTATTCGTTGATAAACCTACCCGGTAAGCACCATCCTAATCGGTAACTCGGTGACAGGCTTTTCGAGACTGATCCACACCATAATACATAGCCGCCTTTGTCATAGTATTTTGCTGGCAGCGGCGTGTGTGAGGAGTAGGACAGTTCCAGATACACATCATCTTCAATGATCGGCACTCGATAGTGATTCGCTAATTCAGCCAGTTTCTGCTTTTGAGTGGCTGACATATTGATCCCTTGAGGGTTCATATGAGAGGTACAAAAGATCGCGGCATCCACTCGTTTATTCTTCAAATGCGCTTCCAGTTGTTGCAAGTCGACACCATCATTTAGAGACGGGATCTCGATGATTTTTCGCGACATTTGTCCGAGCAATTCCAGAATACCGTTGAAACATGGCGAGCTAATAGCGATGGTGTCGCCTTCTTTAGTGCAAGATTCAAGTGCGGCCTTAATCGCAGACATACAGCCAGCCGTAATCACCATCTCTTCAGGTGAAAAGTGCACATCGAGCTTGGCAAAATGAGTGGATAATGCCTGTCGTAACATCGGCTCACCCTGTGTATCTGGGTAATGGTTAAGCCTGTTGCTCATACGCCTAATAGCGCGACGAAAACTACGTTCCAGTTCAACGATCGACTGCTCATCATTAGTGGTGCTCGAAACCCCTAAAGGCCCATTGATTGAGTTGTGAGTCGATGAGGTTTGCCTAACGCTGGACACCTTACTCTCAAACTGTGCCCACTCTGGGGTTGAGTGAGCAGGTTTATGAGGAGAAACAAAATATCCCGCTTGCGGTCGAGAATGGATCCAACCTTGTGATTCTAATTCTTGGTAGCAGCTCACCACGGTCGACATGCTGATCGCCTGTTGCTTGGCCAATTGACGAAGCGAAGGCATGCGTCCGCCTTCCGGTCTTTTGCCTGTTTCTATTTCATCGATAAATTGATTGGCTAGCTTTCTGTAGATGCTCATTGTCACGACCGTTATCAACTGTACTGGTTTTTATTATGAAAATTGTATCTGTACTGGTTTTATTGTTCAAGGGATACTCATTCAAAACAAAGGAGGGGTGAGTATGAAAAGAAATGATTTGTTGTTAGCGGTATTCGTTATGGCAATTTGGGGGTTCAATTTCTCGATGATCAAAATGGGTGTGACCAACGTTCATCCATTATTGGCCACTGCTGCGCGTTTTTCGCTAGCGGTGATTCCGGTGATATTTTTTGTGGCGAGACCTAATGTCGCTTGGCGCTACTTAGTCAGTTATGGCTTTGTGTTCGGTGTGGGAATTTGGGGTATGGCTTCATGGTCGATTACTGCGGGTTTGTCTTCGGGGCTTTCATCGGTCTTGCTTTCAACCAACGTATTAATCGGCATGGCGGTTGGCGTGTGGGTGTTCAAGGAGAGTGCTTCCGTTCGTAAATTAATGGGTGCGATGCTAGCCATGTGTGCCTTAGCGGTGTTGGTTTCCGCAGCAACGGGCAACGTGACACTCAAAGGTGTTATCTTGATTATGATAGCGGCATGCAGTTGGACCTTGATGGGCGTGATTGTTAAGGCATCTAAAACCACTCAGGCTTTTGCATTTAATGTGTGGGGGATGCTGTTTGCTCCGGTGCCATTGGTGTTGTTTGCCGTGATGTTACACGGTGACCAAATCATCTGGCAGGGTATTGAACAATGGGATTGGAATACGACGATTGCGGTGCTGTTTCAGGCTTATCCAACCACGCTATTTGGTTATTGGGTGTGGAATAAGTTATTAATCCAATACCCGTTAAGCACAACCGCCCCGTTAACCTTGTTAGTGCCTATCTTCGCATTGATTAGTGGTTACTTTATGTATGACGAGGTGCTGTCTGTCGCTCAGGTTGTTGCCTCAATACTGTTTCTTATTGGGATTGGTTTGATTGTGAAACCTGCGAATACAACGAATACCAAAGCGACACAAACACTTGCCAAGCAAAAGTGATTGAAGAAAACTGATATTGCATGACCAGCTTTGAATGACAAATAAGACCTCGCACTTGTGAGGTCTTATTCTATGTATCGAATTTGATTAAAGTTATCTTACGGAAGGCGGTCAAGTTATCTGGAGAAACTTCTCAGTAATTGTTATGTTATATCGTATCAATAATGAGTGGCTAGATTACTCGACATTTGGACATCGATATCATGGATAAAATTAAACAAGTCTTGCTGGTTGCGGGAACACACGGCAATGAGCTCTCAGGTATTTACCTAAATAAGCTGATCAAAGAGGGCATGTATGGAGCTGATCGTTCAACGTTCGCTGCGACTTCTGTTATCGCAAATCCGAAAGCGGTAGAACAGAATGTACGATACCTAGATATAGACCTAAACCGTCAGTTTGCTGTGGGTGATAAAGAAAGCGGATCTGACTTAGCTGAACAGGCGGTCGCGCGTCAGTTTGCCGAAAGGTATGCAAATCGAGAGCAACAATTGATCGTTGATTTACACAACACGACCAGCAATATGGGGGCGACATTAATCTTGCTGTCAAATGATGCTTTCTACCAAAAAATGGGCGCGTATGTGAAGCAACGTATGCCGGAAGCCAATATTCTTTTTGAAGACAGAAAACCTTGGGATGAGCAGCCATACCTGTGCACGGCAGGTGATCGCGGCGTTATGATTGAAGTAGGGGCTCAAGCGCATGGGTCACTCAAGTTCGACACTCTCAAACTCATGAAGCAGATGCTAACCTTGGTTCTTGATTACGTTGAGAACCATAATCTTAACCAAGTTAAAGCGTTACAAGACTACAGTGCTTTCTTCTATGTTGAGGAAGTGAATGTGCCACTTGGTCCCGATGGTATGCGAGTCGCTACGGTACACCCAGCGATTTGTGGCAGAGATTTCGAACCCGTGAAGCAAGGTGAGCCGTTGTTAGCGACTTTCTTTGGTTATGATATCTATTGGGAGCGCGAACAAGATATCTATCCACATTTCATTAATGAGAGCGCTTACGCTAAAGCGAACATTGCGATGGCCTTGGCAGAGAAGCGTCTAGTTTCTGTAGGCTAATCAGGCTCAGCATTTTTCTAGGAGCTGATAAGACTGCTAATCCATAACAAGCAAATAAGCCCACTAGCTTTGGTATACAAGATTAGTGGGCTTATTTCTTTCTATGACTTAAGCGATCATGCACTCAAGTAACTGGTTCTCAAGATCGTCATCTATTTCTAGACCGATCACTTCTATTCTGGTTTCGATACACTCATCGAGTTCTGATTCCGTCAAGCCATCCTCTGTTAAGTTGTACCCGAAAATACCACTTTGAGTAATGAATACCGCTTTCATCCGCTCAGCTTTCAATCCAACTAAAAAGTGTCTCAAACGCTGGTGGTCAAACAGTTTCTCTGCTGAGAATCGCCAACCAACGCTTTCAAAACCTTCACCTTGGTTAGTCGCTTTGATCATGCCGCTTTCTGGCATCGGTAATTCTGAAGCGAGCGGCTTTTCTTGCTGATGATGATGGTGGTGCGCTTGTTGGCCAAAGAAATTTGTATCTCCTTCGAACTCTTCAAAAGGGATTTTTCCATGGTGAGCGAAGACTAGCTTGGTATTCGGGTGACAAATTTCAGTCACGTATTCAGCCAGTTTCTCTGCGTCGCCATCTTGGTATAGGTCGACTTTGTTACCAACTACGGTATCGGCAATGGTGATTTGCTGATTGAAGGTATCGTGATCTGCATAGCGAGAATCAGAGAGCTTCCGTGCATCGACTAAGGTAACGTTTTTCTGCAGTGATAGTACTTTACGGTAATGTTCAGAGGACAAAACTTGCAGCACTTCTTTAGGGTGACCAAGCCCTGTTGGTTCGATTAACAAACGATCTGGTTTGGCTTCGGTAAGCAGTTGATTGAGCGCGATTTGCATCGGTAAACCTGCTGCACAACACATGCAACCACCGGGTACTTCACGAATGAACACTTGTTGTGTGGTCTGGTTGCCTTGAATCAAGCTACCATCAACGCCGATTTCTCCAAACTCATTCACTAGCACAGCCCAGCGTTCATTTTCTGGTTTGTTATTCATCAGGTTGAGAATCGCAGAGGTTTTTCCCACTCCAAGGAACCCGGTAATAATGTTGGTTGGAATGCCTAACATAGGTGACTTATCAGAGCTCATTAGCAATTCTCCTATAGCCTTGAACTAGGGTGTGGTTGGCTGATACCACAGACTCTGAAAATGCAGAGTATTCAGGCGGTACTTTGGAGATGCTATTTAAGTCAAACCCTGAGCCTATATTGGTCATTGGTGGAACATGGAAGTTTTCCGGTAAATCGAGGCCATCTATCACACAGTTATGGCGAATGACACAACCTTTGCCAATCACAGCATTGAATACCACCGAGTTGAAGCCAATAAAGACATCGTCACAAACTTCACAAGGGCCATGAATGATGGAACGGTGAGCGATAGAAGAGCGTTCTCCAATGGTAACCGCTGCTCCTGCTTTTGAGTGTATGACGACACCATCTTGAATATTGGTATCGCGCTTAATCACGATTGCTTCCATGTCACCTTGTTCGTTAACCTCGTCGGCACGAATGACGGCGTAGGGGCCGATAAACACGTTATCTTCAATGATAACTTTCCCGCAGATGATAGCGGTCGGGTCAATGAAGGCGGTTTCCGATACGTTCGGCATATGGCCGCTAGGGTTTCTTCTTAACATATTGAGCTCTTTTATTTTTTTAGTGCCGCAGGGTCTACCACCATTGATGGAGCGGAATATTTATGTATCGACGCATTCATCACATACGCAGCTAATCTCTAACTGGGGGCTTGTTACAGTAAAGCCTTCTTGTTTTGCGTGAGATTGAAGATCGCGAATGATGGAAGGGGCGATGGTTTGCTCGCTGGTTTTGTCGCACTCAGAGCAAATCAAAAACTGCGGGATGCCGTGCTCATGATCGCAAAGGATATGGTCGCAAAGTATGTACTTATTAGAGACTTGCAGTTTGTGTGCTAGGTGCTGCTCTTCAAGAAACTCCAATACTCGATAAACCGACATCGCTTGAACGTGTTGACCAAAGTGTTCCTTACAATATTCAACGATTTCATACGCAGACAGCGCTTTGTCGGCATGAACCAGCGCACGCAGTATCAACAATCTTTTAGCGGTAAACTGTTTTCCGTTAGTTTTACAGCCTTGTTTTACGTGCTCGATGATCGCTTCGATGTCTCTCATTCAATCCACAAAATTAGTGATAATTTGGATATGTTATAACATAACAATCAGCTATAAGAAACGAACTTTTACTTAAACAACCTCTTAGGTGGGATCTCTCTTTTGAGGCTTACTTTGTAGATGAATAATAGCCGTTTATTGCCCATCATTTGCATGTTGTGCCAAAGAAGCTTTCTTATAATGATTGGATTACTGATTAAAACCCAAAAGAACATGGGTTGTTATAAGTGAATTCGAATTAAATTCTGAAATGATACAAATCTCATATTTAATAACGCTTATTTAGTAACCTCTGTTGAGTCCCATATCAAATCAAGTGGCTGATTTTATTGGGTATCGGAGAAAAGTCTCAAAAATTATTATTTAGATCGCTAAAGTTTTAAATTCTACCAAGTGTTATTTATATAGAATATAACTCCATTTGGTGGCTGTTGAGTAGATGGTTTTTAGCTATATATGTGAATTTTGAAGCGAGTTATCTTTCTGATTTGAAAGAATAATTAAATAGTTAAGATAAAAAAGTTGGCGAAAATCAGAAGCTTGGCATACACTTTCCTTGTAAATGACCTTATCTCATTGATTGAATAGGGTAAATGCTTTGGCGCTACTCACGATAGTAGCAATGTTTAACATAGCTTTGAGGAAAGTTTTATGGCACTCACGAAGGCCGATTTGGCTGAGAACCTGTTTGAGACACTCGGATACAGCAAGCGGGATGCCAAGGAAACGGTTGAAGTGTTTTTCGAAGAAGTTCGTAAAGCACTCGAAAATGGCGAACAGGTAAAACTGTCTGGTTTTGGTAATTTTGATCTTCGCGAGAAAAACGAGCGACCTGGTCGTAACCCGAAAACTGGTGAAGACATTCCAATTTCTGCTCGACGTGTTGTTACTTTCAGACCGGGACAAAAACTAAAGGCCCGAGTTGAAAATATTAAAATCGAGAAGTAGCCAAGCAATAGACCACGCCTAGCGTGGTCTTTTTGTATCTGCATAGAGTCTAAGCGAAACGCATTCCTTTAACTTTTTGTAATCTTTCTCAAACTCCATCTTCTTTCTGTTCCACGTAACGATCTTACTTTAGATGCTAAAACAGAGACTAGGCTTCTGCCTTTGAATCTTCGCTCTAAAGGGCTTGTTGAACCTTACTTGCGATCTCTTCAGACACCCAAGGCTTCCAAACTTCTGGAGAGCTTTCTAAGAAGTAATACATAGCTTCTTCTGCATCCGCTTGATTTTCTTCCATCCAAGCTAACATCTGGCTCATTTTCTGATTGGTGAAACCACGTTTCTGGAAGTATTCGTAGGCAAGAGGTTGGCTAGTTGCGAAGCTCTCCGTTGTTACCGTGTGAACCGGCGCTGGTGGGAACATGGTCACTTTAGGTGATTCACAGTCAGGCTGAGTCGTGCAGTTTCGAAATTCCTCGACGTCTATACCGCTACCAAAATCAACTTTAACCATCTCATACTTACCTAGCACAGGCGTAGGTGACCAGTAATATCCAAACCATGCTTTTTTGCGTTCGTAAGCTTTCGCTATCGTACCTGCTAAAGCGGCACCTGAGCCGGGATCAACCATTTCAAAATTGTGATCTTCTAACTTAAGCGCATCGAACAGGTGACCGGAGGTAATTTGACAAGTCCAACCCGCTGGGCAGCTGTAAAACGCGAATTTCTCATCATCTTCTGGGTGTTCAAACAGCTTTGCGTTTTTAATCACACCTTCGATAGTCGTGAGCTCCGGATACTGTTCAACAAGGTAGTTCGGGACCCAAAACCCTTCTTCACCCCCATTAACCAGCGACTTACCTGCATAACGTAACCGTTTATCCGCTACGCCTTTGTCTAGTGCTTCTTTGATTCCGTTTGTCCAAAGTTCGGGTGCGACATCTGGCTGACCTTTTTCGATCATGGAGGTACCCGTTGGAACGCTATCTCCGGGGATAAGTTGTGCGTCGCAGCCATAACCTTCATTAAGAATGAATTGGTCTACGTGTGCTATTAGGCTTGCCGAGTTCCAGTTCATATCGGCTATCGTGAACTCACCACACTCATTGGCATGAGAAGGTAACGCTAGAGCGGAGAGCACGAAAATCGCAGATGTTTTGATTTTCATATGACGAAATCCCTTTAATTGTCAGATGGTTGAAATTGTATCTAAGCAAAAAAACTTAAAGGGATAAAGAGCAATCACCCAGATATTTGTGACTTATTTGAACTGACTACGATCGGTCTGTTTCTAAGTTAGATGAGAGGAGTTGGAATAAAAGATAAACCATACATTTAAAATGGACAGCTAGAGAGTATGAATTAAGTGCATCTTATTGGTTTTATAAATACGTTCAGTGAAATTGAACAGAGGTTAAATCTAATTGAATTTAAATCGGCCGAGTGATTTGCTGTAATGCGCTCAATAAACAGCCAGTTAATCTATTTTGTTGATCTAAATCTAAGGAGAAGCTTTGCGTAAGTCCGCTTTAGCTTTGATGTTACTCTTTTTATCGACTGTCGCTTCGGCAGCGGAGTACCAGCAACTCGCCAATATGTGCATTGCTTGTCATGGCAGTAACAACGACACCTCGTTTCCCTCTATCCCCAACCTTAAGTGGCAAAACCAAGTCTACCTTACTGAGCAACTGACTGACTTTAAAAGTGGCAAGCGTGAGGACAAAACGATGTCCAAAGTCGTGCAACTATTGTCAGAAGAAGACATCAAGAAGTTAGCTAATTACTTTTACCAACTGAATAACACAGGGTCACCGCAATGAGTTTAGATAGAAGACAGTTCCTTAAAGCCGCGCTTTCAGTAACCGCAGTATCTGCATTACCGGTGTCGTGGGTATTTGCCGCGAATCGCCCTGAAGGTTTAGCTGCACTGGACATCAATGCATTAACGTGGGCAAAAGCAGAAGATCTACCGGATTACTACACCGTTTTAAATACCAACCCTTTGAATGCGTATCCGCCAGAAAGTATGCTTGCACCTGCTGTGACTCCTGCAGATGTTCCCTTTGTTCGTTGGAATGGCTTGATGCCAGATTTTACGGAGATGGATCCAGATACTTGGACCTTTGAAGTGAAAGGTGAATCGGTAAAACAGAGCAAAACCTACACAATTGCTGAGCTCAAATCTAAGTTTAGACATCACACGCAAAGCCTAGTATTGGAGTGTGGTGGTAACAGCCGTAACAATTTTTATCCAAGCACTAAAGGCAATCAATGGAACAATGCTGGTGTCTACTGTTCACAGTGGACAGGTGTGTTGTTGAGTGATGTGCTTAAAGACTGTGGCATTAAGGATGATGCGGTTTACGTTGGTAACCATGGCTTTGATAAGCACTTGAGTGGTAAAGGTGAGGCGATTTCACGTGGCGTTCCCATTGCAGCGGCGATGAACGATAACTCCTTGATTGCATGGGAAATGAATGGCGAGCCGATCCCATATCTCCATGGTTATCCGCTACGAACGGTATTTGGCGGTCGACCGGCTTCTGTTTCTCAGAAATGCGCAACAGGCATCAGTATTCGAAACAAGATTCATGATGGGCACAAGATGGCGGCTCCTGCTTATCAAGTGCCTAAGAACCCAATCGCTCCGGGTGAGAAAGTGGATAACAAAGATTTCCGAATCATTGAAGAGATGATTGTGAAGTCGCTGATTACTTCTCCAAAAAGTGGGACAGAGTTTGCCCTCGGTAAGAAGGTTAAAGTCAGTGGTCATGCTTGGGCTGGGTTAAGAACCGTTGAGAAGCTGCAAGTTAGTTACGACTACGGCACCACTTGGCATGATGCAAAGCTGAATAAGCCGGTAAACAAGGGCGCGTGGCAACAATGGGAAGCTGATCTAGACCTTCCCATGACAGGCTATTATGAGATCTGGGCGAAGGCGACCGATAGCGAAGGCGATAGCCAGCCAGTCGTGCAACCGCAATGGAATCCTAAAGGTTACCTGTTTAATGGTTGCCACCGTATCGCAGTAAGAGTGTCGTGATGCTGTCTATTTCCAATAAGCCTATCGATGGCCGTTCTAAACTTACCAATTTGGTTAATGGCCAGTCATTTCATGCAGACTCAACTCCTGCCAGCAAGCGCAGTTACCGTAAAGGCATAATGAGAGCGGCATTGGTGTGTAGCTTATTAACGTCGATGCTTGTTCATGCTGAAGACATTCCAGAAAACCCAAAAGAGTACTACGGCGTAGATAAAGCCTCGGGGCTGATCATGGCACCCGGTTGGGAGACCGTGAAAGGGCAATGTAACGCCTGCCATACCAGCTTAATCGTTGCTCAGAATAGCGGCAACAGAGAGCAATGGCGTGAAACCATTCAGTGGATGGTCGACACTCAAGGGCTGTGGGATCTGTCTGATACTTGGGATCCAGTATTGGATTACCTCAGTACCTACTATCAAGACAAAGGCATCGATATGAACAAGTATCGTCGTAAGCCTATTGATAGCGCTTTGATGCCACCTATGCCGGGAGAGAGCCAATGATCATCAATCGATTAAAACGAACCTCTCTTGTGAATGGAATTGTTGCGAATGGAGCTGTTTTTAATAGAGCTGTTGCAAATAGAGCTATAGCGATAGCCGCTGTATCAGTAGTTTTGTTGTTGTCGGCGTGTACTGATGAACAGCCGAGCACTGAAGATAAAGTTGCCTTGCGCGTCGAATCATTAGGAATAGAGTCGAAACCAGTGCCAAAGCTTGAAGTGGAAGCTAAAACTGAGGTTGAAACGCTTGTCGATAGCAAGGTAATCACCAAAGATTACATACCCAGCTTAGTGTCAGGTGAAAAGTTGGTTCAAAATCTATGTAGCCAGTGTCATGGCGACAAAATTATTCCCTTCGTACAATCTTACCCAAACATCAAAGGCCAGAAAGCTGGGTATATTCTTAAGCAGCTGCGTGATTTTAAAAGTGATGAACGCCAAGATTTGTACATGCAGTCTGTGGTCAAACACCTTTCAGATGAAGACCTACAAGACGTAGCCGCGTTCTATGGAACGTTGGAGCCATTGGACTTATACAACCGCACTAAAGAGTATTATCACCAGTAGCTGAGCTTTCTCTGGGTATTGGCTAAGTTGGTCTCTACGAGGTTCGGTGGGTAAAACAGTAGATAACGATAAGCAAAACAATAGATAAAACAAAGGGCTGCGATTATGCAGCCCTTTGTCGTTCTTGTTTATGATAATTGTTTAGTCAGGACTAAGCCGCTTTAATGTGCGTTGTGATGTACGGTTGCCATGCTTGTTGGTAAAGCTCTAAAGATTGGCGTCTTAGGCTATTAATTTGTGCCGCTTCGATATCGTTGATTGGGCGATGTTCTGCAATTGCGTGACGCTCAATGCCTTGGATAATTTCGTACAGCTCGTGCTCAGGACCACTTTTCACGTCAGCAATCGCTTTTAAGTGAAGTTGAACCTCTGCAATGATGTTGGTTTTAGGCAAACGAACCAACAAGTTAAGGTCACGGTAACCAGAGTCAGCCGGCGATTTAAACTTATTTTTCAGCTTAACAACGTCTGCTTCACGGCTTAGCGCTTCGTAAACTTCAACCAAGCTCTCTACATCGTTCGCGATGATAGTTGCACGGGCTAAGTCGGTAATTTTGGTCACATCACCATCAAGCTCAAGGGCGATTTTTTCTTCTGCGCGAGCTTGAGATTTAACGCCAGCAAATAGCGCTTCAGAATTGGTGAGTAGGGCAGTACTTTTACAGATAGTTTCTAGTTCAGCTTGGCCTTGATGCGCTTTGCTGTACAAAATATCGAAGTCGGTGTAAGGCTGAGTCGGGCGTGAGTCGAAGGCTTTGATGCCGTAAAGGCCGCTCAAACTATGACGGAATACGTTTGAAGATACTTGGTTTTGCGCAGGAGTGCGCGTTTGATCTGTTGAACTTGTTGAAACAGGTGCTGCTGCGAATGCAGGCGCTCGGCTCAATACCAAAAGCATTAGGGCCGTCGTACGGAGAAATACACTCATTCAAACTCCAAAATACAAGGTTACAAAAAACGGGTAGTCAAAAGGGGTAACCAGTAACGCACAAGAGTAAAAACAGCTTAACTAAACTCACTACATATTTAATGGGGCTAGCTAAGACAGAAACTAACTCTAACGTTTAATATTGCTTTAAAATGTGAAGATATAGACAAATAATCCAACCGTTAGTTCTGCAATTATCAGAACTTTGAACTTAGCCAGTTTCTGATTTTATCGAAATCAATTTAGTACTTTAAACCAAGCTAAGGTTGCTCTTACCTCTCTATACTGTACCCTTGCATTATGACTGTTTAACATGAACGAAAGATGAATAATCCTGAATTTTGGCACAATAAATGGGCAGCCAACCAAATTGGTTTCCACCTCGAAGATGTAAACCCACTTCTGATTAAATTTTGGGAAAATACTGAGCCTAGCTACGAGAAGAGTGTGTTTGTTCCACTTTGTGGCAAAAGTGAAGATCTGATTTGGTTAGCGTCTAAGCATGAAGAGGTTCAAGGGGTTGAGCTTAGCCAAATCGCGGTACGCGCATTTTTCTCAGAGCATTTTTACACGCCGACGGTGACTCAAATCAGTGGTCAGCATGAGCTTTACCAATTCGATGAATTGAGTGTTTACACGGGAGACTACTTCACAGCGCCTATTCAGCCTGTTGACATTATTTATGACCGAGCTTCTTTAGTGGCATTGCCTGAAGAGGTGCGAGTGCAGTATGTCGAGCGTTTGAAACAACTACTGAAACCGGGTGGTAAGATTCTTTTGGTAACACTGGATTACGACCAAAACGAAATGGCTGGGCCTCCGTTTAGCGTACCTAAGTTAGAGATTGCTCAATTGTTTGCAGGATACAAAATTACATTGTTGAATCAAGATATAGCGAACGATGAACATCCGAAGATTGCTAAGAAAGGCTTGTCTCGCTTCTGTGAAGAAGTGTATTTGATTGAGTCAGACGCTTAAGTTCAGTCTGCTTAGTTAAGCGAACAGATAACACCAACAAAAAGACGGGCTCGATAGCCCGTCTTTTTATGGTTCAGATTTGAACTCGTGATTGTTCAGAATTGAATAGCAGGTTAGTAAATCACTTTTACTTTTGACGCGCTCTCAATTGCATCTTCAATCGCTGTCTCAGTGCTGTTGCGACGAGTAAGCGCCACACCAAGACGACGGCGACCATCGATATCAGGCTTACCAAACAAGCGAACTTGCGTTTGTGGTGCGTCTAGCGCTTCTGCAAGGCCTTCAAAGCGGATATTCGTTGATGTGCCTTGACCAAGGATTACGGCAGAGGCACAAGGGCCATACTGAGTAATTGATTTGATCGGCATACCCGTAAAGGCTCGTACGTGCAGTGCGAATTCCGATGAGTCTTGAGACATCAATGTTACTAGGCCTGTATCGTGTGGGCGAGGGGATACTTCGTTGAAGATAACGTGATCGCCTTTAACAAACAGCTCGACACCAAAGATACCGTGGCCACCTAGTGCATTAACCACTTGTTCAGCCGTGTATTGCGCGGCTTTAAGTGCGTTGTCTGACATCACTTGTGGCTGCCATGATTCGCGGTAATCACCGTCTTCTTGGCGGTGACCGATAGGCGCACAGAAGTGAACACCGTCGACTGCGCGAACGGTAAGTAGCGTAATTTCGTAATCGAAGTCGATGAAGCCTTCAACGATTACACGACCCGCGCCAGTACGACCGCCTTCTTGTGCGTAGTCCCAAGACTTCTGAATGTCTTCCTCTGTTTTGATAACGCTTTGGCCTTTACCTGAAGAGCTCATTACTGGCTTAACAACGCAAGGCATGCCCACGAATTCAACAGCGGCTGAGAAATCTTCAAAGGTGTCTGCGAAGCGGTAAGGTGAAGTGCTCAGTTTGAGTTCTTCTGCGGCTAGACGACGGATACCTTCGCGGTTCATCGTTAGCTTGGTCGCATTCGCAGTTGGAACGACATTTAAGCCTTGCGCTTCTAGCTCTACCAACTTGCTGGTGGCAATAGCTTCAATTTCAGGAACCACATAATCTGGCTTTTCTAGTTCAATGATCGCTTGAAGTGCATCGCCGTTTAACATGTCTAATACATGGCTACGATGCGCAACTTGCATCGCTGGTGCGTCTGCATAACGGTCACAAGCAATAACTTCCAAACCTAAACGTTGGCACTCGATAGCAACTTCTTTGCCGAGTTCACCTGAACCTAATAGAAGTACACGAGTAGCATTTTCACGAGTAGCAGTACCAAACATAGAAATTCCTTCCGATCTTTTGAACGATTGATTGAAAACGGGGTGATCATACTTATTTCAATGACAAAAGCAAACGTTTGCGCAAGTTGTTGCTTTAATTACAGGCATAAAAAAAGCAGCCCTGTTAAATAGGGCTGCTTATTTAAATTTTTGTTAATCAGATGTACTTAGATTGCTAAGTAAGTCACTGGAATGTCGGGATTAATCGCTTCTAATGTAGATTGCGTATCCGCTAGGTGACTGATGCTACCTTCTGCGATTTCAACCAAAGCAGCACTTTCAATTTGTTCGAAATCGAAGCCAGCCAGTTTAAGTTGAATTAACGCGACTTGCAGAGGTGGTAGGCTCGGGTTGAACGCTGCATTTTCAGCGTAAGCTCCCGTAAAAATTTCACCTGACGTCAGTTGTAGTGAAACACCACTTAGGTTTTTGGTGTAAGGAGCATGGCTGCGGTTTAGTGCTGCTAGCGCTTCTACAACAATAGGCGTTGTTTCTTCGGTCGTGTACTTATGATCAAGCTTTGTCATTAGGCCAGTTGTCACACCTAAATCAGCAGGGCCGAACGAGTCTGGTAAGTACTCTTGCAGAGACATTTCATCACGTTGTGGAAGCTGAACTTTAAGTTCTTTTGCTGTTGTCAGTTCGTTCATGAATTGACGACAGTGACCACAAGGACTGAAGTTGATGGTGATATCTGAGATACCGAGTTCGCCTTTCATCCAAGCGTGGCTGATTGCAGATTGCTCAGCGTGAACGGTTTGACCAAGTTGAGCACCAGCGATTTCAAGGTTTGCACCAAAATACAGAGTACCAGACAAACCACGCACGATTGCACCAACATAAAAGTCAGATAACGGAGCGTAAGAATACGCTGCGGCAAAAGGAAGTAGCGCAATACGTAGCTCGTCATCCGCTAGACCACTTGCTTGCAGTAGGCTAGCAAATTGTTCTGGAGACAATGTCGCGTCAAAGTTGTCTGCTAATACGATGTCACTCAAAAGCGCTTTCATTGATGATGGAGCACTTTCCAGCGCCAGGGTAATACGACTGTTCATGTTGAATCCTTAATTGACCTTAGGCTTTAAGTTTATGCATTGCTCAGGAATTTTCTGTGATAAAGATCACTATTAAATTGTTGTTGTTACATTGGTTTGCATAATTAGAGTGAGGTCACACTTGAAATCGATTACAAGAGCCATTTATACAGCTGATATCGCACTTATTGCTCGTAAAAGACCGTGACTTGACTGCTATTGCTAAATAAATGCGAATAAAAAGCCCAAACAGACACTGTAATAAACAGCATTCTGGTTGGGCTGAATCGCGTAGTGATCGTTTAGGTTAAGAGTAGAACCAAACCACGAGCGAAAATATACTCGGTGCGATGATTGAGGTAATGACGCCACAAAGCACAAGAGCCAAAGAACTGAATGCTGCATCTTCCTGATTCTTTTCCGCACAAGTCGCGGTGCCTAAAGCGTGAGACACGGTACCCATGGTTAAACCTCGTGCAATAGGGCTCTTAATACCAATGAGATTGTAGATTGGGTAAGCAAAAATTGCCCCAAATAGACCAACAATCAATACCAGTATTGCCGCAATTGCTGCTTCACCACCTAAATGGCTCGATACTTCCATTGCAATTGGCGTAGTGACTGACTTACCTAATAAACTCGCAATCAAAGTTAAGTCCGCTTTAAAAGCCACTGCGATTAATGCTGTCGTTGTCATCGACATCACACTGCCTAGCGTGCAAGCAAAGGTAATAATGCGCCAGTTGGCTCTGATTTGAGGTAGCTGTTCATAAAGCGGGTAAGCAAGGGCAACAACCGCAGGCTGAAGCATGTAGGTAATCCAGGTGTTGTCGGCATAGTAAGTCTCAAACGGTACTCTAAAGAACGTGAGTATCGGAATGATGATACCAATGCTGATAAGCAGGGGATTACAAAGCGGCGAGTTTACTTTTTGACTTACCCAGCGAGCAAACAGGAATACCACGATGGTGAGTAGAATCCACATGATCAGTTACCTCTCGAAAGCAAGCGGTCTAAGAACCATGATAAGGACACCAACACCAGTAATGTGCCACCAACGGCGCTCGCCATAATTGGCAATGCGTTCGCGATGAGCATGTCGAAATGATCCATCAACCCAACACTGATCGGAACAAACAGTAAGATCATTAGGCGGATAATCAAGCTTGCACCGGGCTGTACCCAGTGCGAAGGAACAATACCAATCACCATGGCGGCAAACAGAATCAACATGCCAAAAATACTGCCTGGGATTGAGGTATCCAAAAAGTGCTGTAAAGCGTTACCTGCTGTAAGTGCACCTATGATTAAGGTGAAGGAGATTAAGCAGTAAACCAGTTGGATCAATCTTTCTTTCAAAGTGTTACGTCTCTTGATAATGGAATTAGCTAGCTAACTTTTCTACGTATTGATAAACCGCCTTCAAGATAGCCATTTTCTTCTCGTCGCTTTCATGTTCATGCGCGAGGTTTTCAAGGTTGAGCATGTACTCTTCTAAACGGCATTCATAAAACTCACGACAATGGTTCGCCCATTTTAATTGCTCAGCTTCGTCGAGCGTCCATGGGAAGTTACGCGCACGGTAACGGAACAGTAATGGTTTTATTCGTTCGTCACTGAAGGTGATATCCAAAGCTGCCAAGTTGTTCGGGTCTGTTTCACGAATGATGTCCATCGCTGTTTTATCAGCAGGTGAAAAGAAACCGTCATAAAGGTGTGTATCAACATCATCACTCTTTTCGTACTCGCGTTCTTGTGAGTACAGGCCGATCAGTTTTTCGCGGATCTCTGGGTGTTCGCGCAGCAGTGCCAAGTTTTTCAGGCATTGTTGGCGATCGATACCGATGGTTTCGGCATTTTCAGCCGTCAGCGTTTTGGCTGGAGCAAGAATAGGGCACTTGTTCAGTTGAACCAATTTGATGGGTACGGGTAACTCGTCTTCACTCAGTTCACTGCGTTTGGTATAGAGCCTTTCTCTGAGTTCATCAGCGTCCAGTTCTAACAGTGGGCTTGGATCTTTGGCTAAGTCCACCACGATAACGGCATTTTGATTGGTTGGGTGCCAAGCCATAGGCACAATCCAGCTGGTGTAGTTGCAGTCACGGCCAAACATGCCTGAAACGTGCATCAATGGTGTCATGTTTACGATATCAACCAGATCATTCAGCTTACGCTTATGACGCATGTTGTAAAGGTAATCAAACATCTTAGGTTGCGCAGCTTTCAGCTTCTTCGCTAACTCGATGGTCGCAATAACATCGGCCATCGCATCGTGCGCGTTCTCGTGTTCAATGCCATTTGCCACAGATAGGTGTTCCAGTTTGAAGCTTGGATAACCTTCTTCGTTCTCTGGCCAAACAATGCCTTCAGGACGCAGTGCGTGAACAGCGCGCATTACATCTAACAGATCCCAACGTGAGTTGCCGTTCTGCCAGCTCCACGCATATGGGTCGATGAAGTTTCGGTAACAGGTGTAACGCGTTACTTCATCATCGAATCGAATACTGTTGTAGCCAAGGCTTGTGGTGTTAGGTTTCGCTAACTCAGCATGGATCTTAGCGATAAACTCTGGTTCAGGGAGACCTTGTGAAGCCGCTTTCTGTGGCGTGATACGGGTGATCAACGCAGCATCAGGTGCAGGGAGGTAATCAGCAGGAGGTTGGCAATAGATAACCAGAGGCTCTCCAATAACATTGAAATCTTGGTCGGTACGAACACCTGCAAACTGACTCGGACGGTCTTTTGCTGGGCTCACGCCCCAAGTTTCGTAATCGAAAAAGAAGTAGGTCGGCTGATTATCTGAACTCATTGAATTTCCTGAACAGCAAGCGCGGAACGTTTACTGTGGCTGAAGGTTAGTTTTGTTCAGTATCTGATAGTATGCGGTACGCGTGCAACCCAGATCACAAATAAATTGCTGGAAAACGGTGCTTTACTATTCAATCGAGTCAGTGGGGAAGGTTTTGAAACCAATTGTGGCTTTTCTGTAGTCAGGATTCTGCCTGCTTACCTCTTTTTACCTATCTTTTTACCTTAGCCGTTGTATGGCGATGAGTCGGGTTTTAAGGTTGACCGCGAATGAGTTTGTTTGTCTTTTACTGTAAACCTGTGTGATTAGAAACATGCTCGTTGTTTTTTCACTGATGACTAATCTACTGTACCTGTGGCTAAACCGCTGTGCTTTTGTCTAACTGAAGCGCAGATGTCTAACCCGTAGCACAGATGTTTAAACCGCTTCACTTACCTGTCTAGGCTCTGTCCAAAGATGGAGTTTTTCACAATACAATCCTCTTAGATTTAACTTGATTTTCGGTATTTATGATTGTCGGGGTTAATTTAACTGGACAGTTGTACCTGTCTCACTTTTAATAATTTATATAATCCGTGTTTGAAATGAATATAAAGAAAACTCGAATGTTTCATTTTTATTGCAATGCTGTGTAGATATCAGTTTGTTTCACTTTTGAGACTATATTGCAACACGTCGATCTATATAGTGATGCATCAGAATAGAATAGTGGGGGAATGTTCTATCTTATTTTCGGACTATTTAAATTGAGGTGTTTTTATAAATATAAATAACACACAGAAACAAAGGAATTAGATATAAAACCAGTTTTATATCTAATTGGTAGTAATACTCTAATACCATTATTTTCGTTAGTGTTATTTATATCAATTTGCGTGATCTTATTCTCACTGCGCCTCATTTCTTTATAAATAAGTGTCAATATATATATTTTCTAAATAGGATTGTTGTTACTTAATTGTTAACTTTGATTGACTATTAGGTAACCCTAATAATAAAGCCGATTTTATATAAAGGATTAAAGAAATGAACAAAGTCTTTAAGGTTGTTGCTGTATCTGCACTTTCTATCTCTTCAGCGAACGTTTTCGCTGTGAGTGACACTTTTGATGCAACACTAGAAGTAAAACAAGCAATTACAATGACAAAAACAAGTGATCTTGACTTCGGTATCATCACTTCAGATAACACAACCGACGTTGTTATCGCTCAAGGCGATGCAGGAGCGGCGGCATTTACTCTTTCTGGAGAGTCTGGTGATGCAGTAACAGTCGTTATTTCTGATACTAACTTGGTGAATGGCGTAAATACGATTGCAGCTGAATTTGACTTTAATAATGCTATTACCCTTACGGGTGGTACTGCGGATCTTAATATTGGCGGCACTGCACGTACTTCAAGTGCGACATTAGTTGCTGGTACATATACTGCTAACGTTGCGGTAGATGTAACTTACCAATAATTAAATGAAACCAGTATAATATTGCGGCTGTTAAAAAGCAGCCGTCTTTACTATGAGTGTTCTATTAAAATACGCGATTTATATCAGTCTAATTATTTACTCTAGCCATTTTCATGCGCTAGAAATTATTCCTGAGAATATGGAAGTGAAATTTCCAGGCATGTATATCTCTGGATCGGGTCAGAATGCGGATTCAAACCCAGCCAATAGTCAGGTATATGTGGTGCGCTTTTACGTTGAAGGTGAGCCCGGTAAAAAAATCGTGGTTTCTCTCCCTTTCAAGCAATACCTAAATCATTCCCGTAAATCCAAGCGGCTGCGTATTAGAAAGTTTTATTTTGGTTGTGGCTTATCCAAGCGCGGTAGAGCCAAAATCAAAGGGAATGGAAGAAGCAAATTATTGTGTATTGGTGCGAAAGTGAAAATCGGCGCTAACCATCCCGCAGGCCTTTACACCAGTACAATCCCTTTTGAGGTTAATTATAAATGAAGTTGTTTATCTCATGTGTTCTCGGCTTAATCTTCACAGCACAAGCCTATGCTCAGCTACTCATCGCTCCGACTCGTTTTGTTTTGGATGCCGACACTTCGGTGACTGAAAAAATCGTCGTCGAAAATAACTCAGATCAACCGATTCGCTTGGAGATAAAACCGATTTATCGCCCTGTAAAGGCGAGTGGCTTGGTTAGAACGGACGCTAATATCGCGCAATCGGAAGATATCGCAAGTTGGATTAAAGTGTCACCACCAATAATTCGAGAACTTAAACCCAATCAAAGACGCACGGTTCGCTTACGTATGAATGCTCTGCCTGCTGACATGGCTGATGGTGAATATCGTGCTTACTTGTGGTTTTCCCCAATAGCAAAAGCCGCAGAGTTATCGGACATTGCGCTATCTTCAAGTAAAACCAACAGTGACGGTTCAGCCTTTCAACTGAACTTTCATATCAACAGTTATGTACCCGTTTATGTTCAGAAAGGTGAGCAGGTACAAGATGTTAAGTTTGCGTGTGACAACCAAAGCATCAAGATTCGTAACGATGGTAACTTTCAATTTACTGCAAAATTGAATGTCGACGAGCATAGCGAAAAAGTGGTGCTACTTCGTAATGCTGAATTATCAAAGCCTTTCCCAAAAGGGTCGAAGATCTCACTGGTTCAGAACGAACAGCCTCTGTACGAATGTGTTCTGTAGTGCTCGTTTCATTGTCGCAGACTCTTTAAAGGCTAGTGTTCAATTGCATGCTTTGGCGATTCTTTTTGCTCGCTTCACTGTTTCCTTTTGCTGCGTATTCGCAATCTGAAGAAGAAAGTGAGGAGAGCGAGCTCTATCCAGCCCATGTTGAAGTTCGAGTCGGGAAAGTCGGGGATAGCTTTTATCGTGTCATGATGGATGACTACGAAGAGCCCTTTATTTCGATATCTAATGCCGCTTTTTATCTGCTCGAAATGAATGGTCAGTGTGATGAAAGCGGATATTGCGAATTGTACTTGCCACAAGATGTGGGCAGAGAATCTCCGCCGTATATTGTTGATACTGAACAAGCCATCTGCTACCGCGATGACAACAATATCCAGTCGATCAAATATCAAGTCATCGACTCAGAAACTTTCATTCATTGGTACAGCTTACAAGCTTGTATCCCGGCAAAAGTGCGTTGGGATATTGATGATTATCGGCTCACCGTTACTCCAGAATTCAGTTCATTGACTGAATTGGAAGCCGCTATTTCTAAGATGAAAAATGAATCACGTAAGAAGGCCGAGGATCTCAAGCGAGCTAAAAACACGCCAGCTTTCGAACCTGTTGCCGCTGTGGGTTTAGCGACTCGGTTAGCGACTTCGGTTTATCACGACAGTGAAACTGGCGGTGATGTTTACGCAATCTCAGACACCATATTAAGCACTGAACACTCCTTGTCTCGCTTGTCGATTGATTCACGAGAAGATAACCCCATCGTTTATTACAACATTGCGGTAGAAGCTCATGACGGTGAAGGCTCTTTGGAAGTCGGTCATGTGTTATTAGATGGCAGCGTCTTTACCGTGAATCAAACCCTCGAAGATGGGCTCTATTACACCAACCGAAAGCGACAGACAGAGTTCGGCAACCTTCAACTCGAACGAACTACTCAACCTAATATCAGCATCGATGTTTTAGTCAATGGCATTTATCAAACCACTTATCGCTCTGATGAGTTTGGACGCTTCGTGGTTGAAGAAGATAACATTTCCCCCGGTGACACCATCAAGTTTCGTTACTACTTATCGAAAGGTGTCTGGCAGGAAGAAGAGATCACCGTCGCCGGTTTAGAAGATGCATTTCTGCCAAGTAATGAGTGGGGCGTGCAAGTGGTAGGCAATGAAGGTGCAGACCGAGCGGGCGCTGTGTCGATCGAATATGGGCTTGCCGATTACTTCACCGTGGGTAGTGCCTTTATGAGGCAAAATGGCAAAGACTTGATTGGTGTTCAAGGACGATACTTACCGGCGCATTGGTTCGCGGGTCATATCGGTTGGTTGTCGGAGTTCAATCGGTTTCCAATGGAGTTTGATATTTTGATCAATGGTGATCAGTCGGCATCGATAGAGCTTAATAAAACCGATGAATTGGACTTAGAGTCGATGGAGTACGATGTTTTCAAATACAACCTGTCGCTTGCCAATCTAACGGCCTTTTTGACGGTAAGGGATGATGAAGATGAGTTGAGCGTTGAACCCAAGTTGAACTCGAAAGTGGCTCGTAATCTGTTTGTCTCATACGCCGGTGACTATCGATACATCAAAGCTTCTCATCAAGAAGACTATCTACACACTATTGGTTTGGCTAAAAGCGGTTTTTCGGATACGTCGTGGAATATTTCTGGAACTGTTGATGGCTCTGGTCATCATGAACGAACAGAATTATCCCTAAGGAATGCCTGTAAAGAGTGCCTGCTCGATCCTCTGGAGGTTTTTCAAGAGCTCACGACGAACGTATCGGCTCGCTATCAAAAACAGGAAGTTTCGTTTTCCGCCTCTTTAGAAGCTCGAGTGAACCCTTATTTACTCTTTAAGCTAGAAGGAACCGAAGACCGATACGGTGTCGAGATGACAACCGAATTCGGTGCTAAAACTTACTTTGATGAAAGCATTGGTGAGTTTGTTGAGTGGAATCGATACAACCATTCTAAGCTGACGGGCGTTGTCTACGATCACCACAAACAACCCATACAAGGCGTAAGCCTACAAATCTTAGACCAACGAGCGGTCAGTGATGCAAAGGGCCGATTTGAATTCTCAAGTGTTCCGGCTCGAGATAATCTACCTATCTATATCGATGAAGGGGCACTCGACCTTAACCTCACGCCGATTCAAAACCCTGTGTTTGTAAACACTAAGCAAGTCGGGCTAACTCATGCTCACATCGAAATGGTGGTGTCATTTGGCGTCGATGGCACAGTGGAAGGCGATCTAGAAAACAGTGCTTATCTGCACTTTAAACATATCCAGAAAGGCACCGAGTATTCGAGCGAGATTGAGAGCGATGGCTTTTACATGGTAGAGGGGCTCATCGCGGGCAAATACATTGTGACTTTAGAAATGGGCGACAAGCGATACGTGCAAGGTGCCGACTTGGACGGCGATTTCTGGGTAAGCGACCTCACATTCAACCTCATTGATTTTCATAAGGTGTACTAAATCCGATCGTTTTGATTAGTCTGAAGGAGGCGACAGTATCAATCGCACTTTTTGTTTCATGGTTAGCTCTCGGTTCTTCAAATCTTTGAATATGGCCTTCCATTCTTGAAAGGTGATCACTATCGGGTTAAAACTGTTTACCGGCTTGGTGACGCCGTAACGTACAGTTTCAACTTCAGGTTCGAACGTACCAAACAACTTATCCCAAATGATCAAAACACCGGCGTAGTTCTTATCGATGTATTGCGGGTTTTTGCCGTGATGCACACGGTGGTGTGATGGGGTGTTAAAGATGTATTCAAGTGGTCCTAAGCTTCGTATCCATTGTGTATGGACAAAGAACTGCAAACCTAGATTCAGAAGCACCACAAAGATGACCCATTTAGGGTCAAAACCTATGATGACTAACGGTACCCAAAACAACCACATCCCAGCAAGTGGGTACATTAAGCTTTGACGGAAAGCCGTACTGAAGTTCATCTGTTCTGAACTGTGGTGCGCGACGTGCGCGGCCCACATCCAGCGAACACGATGGCTTGCTCTATGGAACCAGTAATAGCAAAAGTCTTGTAACACCATCAATACAACAAAACTCAGCACGCCCATTTCAATGTCCATTAAACGCCAATCAAACATCCAGAGATACAACTGCACGACCAATAACCCAGTGAGCAAGTCGGAGAGTTGATGCATTCCCGCAAGCGTGAAGTTACACATCACTTCTGAAAGTTTATAGCTGGAATTATCTGGTAGTCGACCTTGCTTCTGACCGATAAAATACTCAGCCAACATGCACACCATGAACAAGGGCGCTAATACCAACAGTAGCCATTCTGGGTGATTGATTAATGCGTCGATATTCATGTTTTATCCTTGTTGAGACGCCATACGCGTTCTTAGTATCAGTTTACTTAGACTTGCTCGCCTGAGATTCAGTCAGCAGAATTTCGCTACCAGCGAGCAAAGTGATCTTCTGTTAGACCAAGAACACCATCGAGTTGATGTGTCACTCCATTGTTGTCTTCAATCGAGCCAGAAAAGTGACCAACGAACTGACGAAAGTTACTCTTTAACAGCCATAAATTGAGCTTTTCGCTGCGATTATTTAAGGGTGTAAAGGTCAGGTTTATACGTCCATTTTGTGATGTTATCTGCCAAGGTAAATTCGTGTCTTGGCGACTAAACGTAAACTGTACCGGGTTAAGTAAGTGTCTGGTTCCACTGACCCACAATACGTTTTCGCAGCCTCCAGTCTCATTGACGCCTGCCGCGAGGTTTAGGCCAATATCTGTGCCATTGGATTGCGTGTTGATACTTGCCCAGCGCCAACTGGTCTCACGCCTCATGTAACCCGCTGAAAAGTCATAACCGGCACGAGCTTGTTCGAGAACGAGTGATTCTCCTTTGATTTGGATGTCGCCGCTGATGCGTAAAGCATTGTGCTTTTGGGTGTAAGTCCAACCTGAATAACCCGTTGGGCTGCACATCGCCAAGGGCAAGCTGTCGGCTTCAGGCTCTAAAGCGATATCGGCCTTGATGAGTTTGGTATTCAAGCAAACTCGCCATTGCCCGTCTTCAATATCAAAGGTGATGCTTTGATCTGCAATGCTTGTCTTTCCTTCGAATGGTGAAGGCGTTACATGCTTATCAAACCCTAATAGCCTCAACCAAGATGACTCTTCCAGATGGTTATTTTCAATATCGTACAGATAACAAAATGCTGAGCCTAAGTAGCGAATATCCGCGATAGCGACACCAATAATGTGCGTGTCGGTGACGATGCTGACAAATTGAAATTGTTTGTAGTGGAAGTGCTTCTGCCAAAGATTTGCTTTTGCATCCATCGAGTTTCGATAGTCAAAGTTCTCGATGTTCAGGTGTTTAGGGGGGCCATCGAAATGTCCAATGATCGGCTGACCATTAGAATCAATCAAACTGTGTGGGGCTGGGTTGGTTTTTATCATTGCGATGGTTCACATTAATTTAACAACTAAAGCCATTGTGCGATGAGTAGCGTAGAATTGGGAGGTCATATTCGGACAAGAGCGCGTTACCAATCACGATTTTGTCAGTAGTGTTGTTGAAGCTGAGTAGTCATGTTTATGGGAATGGGCTCGATATAAGGAGAGACGATTGGAGATTATCGCGGAGTATAAGCCGACCGGACATCGGCATCAGTTGGGTACATTAGATATCGCGCTGCTGTTGAATACGCTAGAGCAACGAGGTATCGATATTGAAAGGCTACTCAATGATGTGGGTTTGCCGAACATAGATTGGCGAGACCCGAATGGAAAGCTGACTTACGCTGATAAACTAGCGTTATTTAGCGTGGCGAATCAGAGCTTTCCTCACGATGGCTTAGGGCTTTGGCTGGGGGAACACGCTAGCTTGAGCCACTTTGGTGTGTTGGGTTATGCGCTATCTACCAGTCAAAATGTCGGGGAGGCCATCAAGTCGGGCTTTAAATATCTGCGCCTGAACGGTCCTATTTTCTCGGTTAAATTGTTTCTAGATTCCGAGCATGCAGTGATTCAGATTGAGAACACCTTGGAAGTGGGCGATCTGCTCCCTTTCTGCAGTGAGTATTTCTTAAGTTCCATCGTCTCTTTGTTCAAAGAACTGACTGGTCATGAGCTGGATATTCACACTTTGGCTTTGCCTTATGCTCGTCCCAATTACGCTAAGCTCTATGACGACCGTTTCCAGTGCCCTGTAGTTTTTGAGCAGAGCCATTGTGAATTGCGTTTTGATGCCTCGGTTTTATCACAGACCTTATTGACTCATGATGCCGCGACACTGAAGCGCTATCTTGCGTCTTGCCAGTCGATAGTCGAAACGTTGGACTCTGAGCATCTGCTGACTAATCAGATCAAAACGATCTTTTATCAAACCGCAGGTAGTTTCCCGAATATTGAACAACTCGCGGATGAGTTTGGTTGTAGCTCTCGTACACTCAGGCGAGAGCTAGTGACCCATGAATCCAGTTACCAAATATTGCTTACCGAAGTTCGAGTGGAGCTGGCCAAAGAGCTATTACTCGGCACAACCATGAGCATTGATGACATCGGTGAAAGGCTCGGTTATAGCGACCCTGCAAATTTCAGAAGGGCGTTTAAAGGTTGGCTCAATAAAACGCCCGCTCAGTTTCGTGATGGTTTAAGTTAAGGCGTTACTTGCTAAAGAACTGCTCCCTGAAATCGGTGACTTGCTGCTGATAGTAACTGTCCCAATCTTGTTGAGTCCAAGTGGCATAACTTGATGAACGTTGAGAGCCTAAGGTCGCTTTGAGCTGATCCAGTTGCACGTGATAACTCATCACGGTTTGTTGCTGTTGTGCGACTTGTTGTTCTCGCGCGGCAATGTTGCTGGCCTGCGCTTCATCTAAGTAGGCATCTTGAAGGTCGGCTTTGACTGATGCTACTTCAGCAGGGCTATAGCTGCTGGGTATCAAAGATACTGCCAGTTCATATTTTTGAAGCTGTGTTTCGGCGTTTAACGTGCCCGTATTGTTTTGCCATTCACTAAGCAAATCTTGATAGTTGGCCAAAAACTGGCTCGCTTCGTTCTCTTCAAGGGTGTTGGCGTCAAGCGTAAAATCCAGATGAGCAAACTGGTCAGCGAATAGCTGGTGGGCCAACTCTCCCCATACTTGCTGTGCAGATTGCTTGAATAAGGCAACACGATCTTCAAGAGTCTCTATGGATTCAAGTGGGATAGTGCTTTGTGTTAATTGCCAGTCAGCCGATAGCTGCGGATAGTCGCTCAGTAATTCAAACCATATACTCGGCAATTCTGATTTCAATCGTGCTAGTTGCTCAGTGCAGTCATCACGTTGTTGGCAAAGCTTCCAGAACCCATCGAGTTCATCGAACAAAGCCTTGCCTTCAAGCTCACTCAAGTTTTCAGCAAGAATTTTACCGTCCAGTGCTCCAGCTTGGGCTTGATTGCTGTGCGATGCGGATTTTTCCGAACTAGCGGTTGCAGTAGGCGTGGAATTATCGTCATTAGTTGTCGTAGAAACACGCGGCTTAGGTTCTGTGTGTTGAGCAGAAGATAGCGCTGTTTCGTTCGTTTTTGATGACCACGAATAGCCAATAATGCTCGCCGTTAAGACGAGCATTAGGGTTAATATAACTCGATGCATTATGCGTTCACCGAGTTACTTAATGACGGCGCTAACAGGGAAGTGGTCTGAAAGGTTGTAGTGCTTCCATAACTCACTGCTTGTTGATCTTGGGACATCCACACGATTGTCGTTATGAGCTTTGGCGGCATATTCCGAGCTCACTACCACATAATCGAGATACTCAACGTTTTCACCACCCGACATAGGTTCACCCGCAAAGTTGTTGATGCGTGGGTCAAAGGTAGAAGCGGTGTAACCTGAGTAGGTTGGTTCGTCAGCTTGCAGGTTAGCGAACATCTGTTGGTAGTCGTCTGGGAACTTGAGCTTGTTCACGTTGAAGTCACCGCTGTAAACCACAGTTTCTGATGCCGGGATATTCAGAGACTGCGCCAGTGCACGCATCTGCTTGAATTGACGTTGTCGGTAATCACGAGCGGTGTCCGTATCGAATGATGCCGTGTGGGTACCGAAAACATGGTAAGCCTGACCATTCTTGATAACTTCCGCGTAGTTAACACCTTTATCAGCAAAGCAATCTGTGCCCGTGCAATCAGGGAAAACATACTGCGCTTCATTAACGATAGGATAGCGGCTGACAATGATCACACCACCGTCGTATATGTTAATCCCATCTTTATCGAGCATTTTAGTTTGATAAGGATACTCTTTCGCAAGCTCACGCAAGAACTCATCTCTGCCGTTAGCAAACACCTCTTGAAGCGCCAACACGTCATAGCCCTTTACATATTGAGGGAGTAGGTCATAGCGGTCACCAATATGTGAAGCGATGGCAGGCAGCGCCCAGATGTTGTAAGTCATGACCTTGAGTGTATTGGCATCCGGCTCTGGTTGCTCATCCACTTTTGGTGGGGTGATGGTGTAATAAATATCATCATAGCGCGCTGTAGAATCGGCTTTGAGGGCTAGCTCTGCATTGACCCCGAACGCATCGGTTGTGCTGCGATGAATATTACGATCGTCATGCAATGTTAGGTTGACGTCTGCGGCACTCAAACCATGTTGCAGTGTCGAGTTATACCAATGTCCCTTCATGGTTTGGTTGAGCGTGACACTTTCGCCCACAGCGTTTGATACCACAGTGTCAAACTCATAGGTCTTCCCAGATTTCACACCAGTCCAGCGGTTGAAACTTATCAGCTTCTTCGTCTCCCAAGGACCAATCTGTTCAACATGCTGTTGCCACTCATCACCGAGTTGAAGCAGGTCGGTACCTGTGTGATTGGTTTGAATCGTCATTACTTGGCTGGTGTTATTGGTTAGGTACACATCGGTATCTGCAATAGCCGAGGTTGAAATGAATGAAGCTGATGCAAGTATTGCACTCAGGCAAGTCCATTGAGTTTTCATTTTCACGTTATCCTTACTGATTGGTTTAAAGAATAACGTAGTAAAGAGTTATGACATTGGAGTTATAAATCTATGGCATTTATTCAAATATGAGATATATGCCAAGGTTTTATAAAATTGATTAACCATTGAAAATTAACATATTGTCTTATCGGAATGATAAGTGGTACGCGCGCGAATAATAGGGTCAGTTAATGCTTTCGAGTCGGTGGAACAGCCAATATTGGCGTGCTTAAGTGAAAACTGTGTGTCGCGGTAAAGTGGAGGTTGTGAGCAACAAGAAGGGAATATGGACACAGCTTAGAGCTATCAGCATAAATTTTGCGATTGTTCTGTAATTTACTCTTGTTCAGTAAACAGAAACCTCAAAAACAGGTATGATAGTGCCGTTTTTAATCCTGAACTGGGAAAGTCATGGCAAAGTTAACACTCCAAGAGCAGATGCTTAAAGCTGGCTTGGTAAATGAGAAAAAATTAAAGAAGGCGAAGAAAGGCTCTAAAAAGTCTCGCGTTCAGTCTCGTGAAGCAAAAGCGGCAGCTGAAGAAACTAAACTGGCGCAGCAAGCGAAAGACAAAGAGCTAAACCAACAGTTGAAAGAACAACAGTTGAGCAAAGAAATTAAAGCTCAAGTGAAGCAACTGATTGAGATGAACAAGATCGAACAGAAGAACGGTGAGATCAAATACAACTTCACCGACGGTACGCTAGTTAAATATCTTTACGTAGAAGAGCTGACTCAAAAGCAACTAAGTAAAGGCATTCTAAGTATTGCTCGTCAAGGCGAGAGCTATGTTGTTATTCCAACAGCAGTAGCGAACAAGATTGCTATGCGCGACGAAGAATCTATCGTTGATACGCAGGCAGGTAGCACAGACGAAGTAGACGAAGATGACCCGTACAAAGACTTCGTGATCCCAGATGATCTAATGTGGTAATCCGTTTTACCTAGCTCCATTTTAATGGTTAGCTAAGTTTACAGGATCTAAGAATGCAGCGAACAATCACTCGATTGGCGCTGCATTTTTTTTGGCGCGAAATGACTTCAACAAATCTTGAATAAAGCTTAGTGTTCTGACATGCCGTAAACAAGGCTATCATTGGCACTTGCATGATCGATAAAATCGGTATTAACGCGCTGTTCGTGTTGGTCATAGCCATCGAAGTAACAGTCGCCAATTTCATTGCGCGGGCAAACGTGAATGTGGTCTTTGATGACCAGTTCGGTAGAGCAGCATGGGCAGTGTTTTACATGTCCAGTGAGTACCGTAGATCGATTTGGTTTCATACATCCTCCTGATAGGCACTGTAATCTGATTGCCTATTTGCACCCTAAGTTACGCAAATTAGTGTGTCGTTATGATTTCATTTTTAAGTCAATGAAAAACGATTCGTAGAGTGAATGTTTAGGTATTAATGTAAATGTAAGAGCAAGAAAAAATAAAAGAACTAGGACGAGTAGGCTTGAAAGTAGATCGGCCATATAGTCGACTTTCACTGGTATCACATTCAGCCGAAGAGGTTGAAGTAGAGCTCGCTACGACGAATATGTTGGCCAGATGAAACCAACAAGCCCTAGTGAGCTGTGCATCATTTTATCGACTTAAGCTTTCAAAGTAATTCTGAACAAATTTAACGAACACTTGGTGTTTCTTTGCCGGATAAATAACTTGCGGATAGAACAGATAAATGCTGTTGCCTTGTTGCAGACATTCATCAGGCAGCACTCGCTCTAATTCTCCCAGTTCGACCTCTTTGGCAACGTAGTAACTTGCAATACGGATGATGCCACTGCCTGCCATAGCTTGTTGCTTAAGCAGGTGGTTGTCATTACTTGAAAGCCAGCCGGACACATCAATATTTACCGATTTTAAAGGCCACTCGGTTTGGTGCAGAGTTGCTAAGCATTGATGATCACTTAAGTCACTCACATTGGTAGGGCGACCAAATTGGTTAAGATAACCGGGAGTCGCGACTAAATCATGTTGATAGCTAATCAAGTGTTTCGCCACCATGTTGTCAGGTGGCGTATTGGTGGCACGAAACGCGATATCGATATCATCTTGATTGAGATTAAAGTTGGTGTAGCTACTGTTTATCTCGAAACGAATCTCAGGGTATTGCTGCCTAAACTGTTGGCAGATATCGAATAGATATACCTCAGTAAACATCTTTGGCGCAGTGAGGCGTAATAGGCCTTTGACGATGTCGTGTTGCTCAGAAACACTGCGTTCAAGCTGTAAGACTTGCGAGCGAATCGTTAAGCCTTGTTGTAACGCGCGTTCGCCTTCTTGGGTTAAACGAACACTGCGAGTGGTTCTGACCAAAAGCGGGCACTGTAAATCGTTCTCTAAACGTTTGATCTGTTCAGAAAGGTAGCTCTTAGAGATACCGAGCTTTTCGGCTGCCTTGGTAAAGTTGAGTTGCTGAGCAAGTTCTACAAACAGGATCAGTCGTTCTATTCTTTTGTGTTCGTTCATTCGCGCGTTCCTACCAATCTATTGTTCGTCATATCAAACAATCATTTCGTAACTAGCATATTCTGTTTTTTAAAAAGAACAATATGATAGAGGCATATTTCTGGTCAGCAAATCTTCTAAGCGAGAATCGATATGACGAACAGCACTGAATCTACAAACAAAACGAATGACAAAAAACGTATCCCATTATCAAATTATCTACCGAATGTTGGGCAAATTGCCTATGGCTGCATGGGGTTAGGTGGTGGCTGGAATGATAATCCAGTGACGAGTGCGGATGTTGCTCAAACACGAAGCGTAATCGGCACCGCACTAGAATCGGGCATTAACTTATTCGACCATGCGGATATCTATACCTTCAGCAAAGCTGAGCAAGCCTTTGGTCAAGCATTACAACAAGCGCCTGATCTGCGTGAACAGATGTTCATTCAATCTAAGTGTGGGATTCGTTTTGAAGGCGAGGGCAATGTTGGTCGTTATGATTTCTCGGCTGATTGGGTAGGCCAATCGGTAGACGGTATTCTCAATCGATTGAATACTGAAAAGCTTGATGTGCTGTTATTGCACCGCCCTGATCCTTTGATGGAACTCGATGAGCTAGCAAGAACGTTAGAGAACTTAAAAGCGCAAGGTAAGGTCGATTATTTTGGTGTGTCGAACATGAACAGCCATCAAATTCAGTACCTGCAATCTGCGCTTGGGCAACCCATCGTCGCGAATCAAGTTGAGATGAGCTTAGCCAAATTGGATTGGTTGAATGATGGGGTGATGATTAACTCGCAAGGGCACCATCAATCAGACTTCGCCGCAGGCACTCTTGAACATTGCCAATTGAATAACATCCAACTGCAAGCTTGGGGCTGTTTGGCACAAGGCCGATTTGCTGAGCAAGGTTTGTATTCAGAACATGAAAACGTGAAAAAGACAGCGCACTACGTGGCTCAGTTAGCGAACCAATATGGCGTAGAAAGTGAAGCGATTGTGTTGGCATTTTTGCTTCGTCACCCTGCTCGTATCCAACCTGTAATTGGCACCACAAATCTAGAGCGAATCAAAGCTTCGGCAGTCGCGACTCAGATAAACCTGTCTCGTGAAGAGTGGTACAACCTATACGTGTACTCACGTGGTCAAGCACTGCCATAAGGAATGAATATGTTGAATCAAAAGATCGCGCAACAACTGGTGTCTAACGCTCTAGACATTGCTGAGCGTAATCAACAAGCAATCGCGGTGAGCGTGTGTGATACGCACGGTGAGTTACTGGCGTTTATTCGCATGGATAATGTGAGTGTTCAAGCCGGATTGTTAGCACAGAACAAAGCTTATACATCTGCAAGAGATAGACAGCCAAGCGGTAACTTAGGTGCTTGGGCGAGAGAAACTGGTAAAGACTTAAGTTACTGGACTGACCCAAAGATCACTGGCTTTAAAGGCGGTGTTCCCATTGAATTAAATGGGCAGGTGATTGGCGCGATTGGTATCAGCGGATTGAGTGAAGAGGACGATGAAGCACTTGCTGAGAAAGTGATTCAACTTGTGCTCTAAGTGCTGTTGCTTGTGAAGTAATGGTAATTGGAAGTAACAGATAATAAAAAACCGATGCATGTGCATCGGTTTTTTTGCTTAAGAGACCCAAGTGATTGAATCAATCGAACCCATTAAGCGTTCGCTTGTTCCAGATCTTGTTGCTTGTCTTTCTTACCCAATAGGCGGCTTGTGATCGTACCGGCTGTCATAGCACCAGATACGTTAAGCGCCGTACGTGCCATATCGATAAGTGGCTCGATAGAGATAAGCAGTGCTGCAATCGTTACAGGAAGGCCCATAGCAGGAAGTACGATAAGCGCCGCGAACGTTGCACCGCCACCTACGCCAGCAATACCGAATGAGCTCACTGTGATAATAGCAATCAGAGACAGAATGAAGTTGATGTCCATTGGGTCGATGCCAACTGTAGGCGCAACCATGACTGCTAGCATTGCAGGGTAGATACCCGCACAACCGTTTTGACCAATCGTCGCACCGAAAGAGGCAGACAGGTTAGCAATCGCTGGTGGCACGTTTAGCTTAGTGATTTGAGCTTCAACGTTCAGTGGAATTGTTGCTGCAGAACTACGAGACGTGAAAGCGAACGTCAGTACAGGCCAGATCTTTTGGAAGTACTCTTTCGGGTTTACACCAACAAAAGAAACCAACACACCGTGTACGACGAACATCAGTAGAATCGCAACGTAAGATGCAACGATGAAACCCAGTAGGCTGAGGATGTCAGAAGCACTTGATGTTGCAACTACCTTCGCCATTAACGCTGCGATGCCGTATGGCGTTAGTGCCATGATCATCTTAACTAAGCGCATAACGATAGATTGTGACGCTTCAACGAAAGTACGGATTGGAGATTCTAGTTCTTCTTTCTCTGCCATCACTTTACGAGCAGCGATGCCCGTTAGCACACCAAAGATAACAACCGCGATGATAGACGTAGAGCGAGCCCCCGTTAGGTCTGCAAATGGGTTAGTCGGAATAAAGCTGATCAGCATTTGTGGAATTGTTAGGTCTGAAACGCTACCGATGCGGCTTTCAAGTGTTGCGATACGTGCTGTTTCGCGAGCGCCTTCTGTTAAACCTTCAGCAGACAGGCCGAATGCTTGCGTTACAACAATACCAACAATCGCAGAAATCGCGGTTGTTGCTAACAGTACAGAAATGGTGATACCAGAAATCTTGCCCAGTGAGCCGCCTTTTTCAAGCTTCACTACTGCTGCAATCATTGAAACCAATACTAATGGCATGATCACCATTTTCAGTAGGCCAACATAACCACGGCCAACAATATTTACCCAGTCTAGTGTTTCGTTGATGACCGGATTGCCTTCACCAAATAACAGCTGTAGACCAAGACCAAATGCGCTACCAAATACTAAACCGAGTAAAACGAGCCGAGAAAGTGTGTTTTCTTTTTTCTGCTGTCCGTAGAGAAAAAAGAGGATACCAGTGAATACCGCTAAGGCAGCGATAGCTGAAAATGACATTTGTTTTCCTTATGAATCTCTTTAAATCGATAGGGCGCTTAGATATATGGGCGCAAATACTGTTAGCTACAGTAGCGACCTGTAACAAAACGTAAAATAAGGAAAAGTAATTTATTAGAACGATTAGTAATATCCACTCAATAGGATGGGTGGATATTCAACATTGTGATGAATAGGTGAGCTTTTTAGCGATATTTTGCCAATAAATTGAGCATGTCACTTGACGAGTAAATTTCGATATTTTGGAAATTATTTTCGAATAACCGGAACAACATTGCTTTGGCTACGTCTTCCGACTGAATAGGGCGTAGGTTTTTGAACTTACCAAGCATAAATGGAGACAGCAGAGGAAAGACACTTTGCAGGAGTTTTTCATCAGCTCTAGGTTCATCACGCTCACCCACCAGAGGCCCAGGGCGTGCGATGAAAAGCTGCTTGAAGCCAATACGTTTTAAATTTTGTTCCATTTGTCCTTTACAGCGAAGGTAGTGCGAATAGGAATCTGGTGAAGCGCCATAGCTAGAAACGACCGCTACGCGTTGAACCCCAAGAAACTTCATCGACTGTGCGACTTGGCTAACCAGTTCCACATCGATTTTGCGAAGCGCTTCTTTTGATCCTGCCTTTTTCTTAGTCGTACCTAAGCAGATAACGCCAAGATTAGGCGTCGCATTCGTGTCATCCCAACTGGTAACTTGCAGGTCGCTGTGAATGAGTGTGTGGAGCTTGTTGGAATCAAACTGTGAATCTAACGCTCGGCGAGATAGGGCATAGATATGATCAGCGGCGGGTTCATCGATGAGCAACTTCATCACATGATGACCAATTAACCCGGTTGCACCAGCCACCACGACCGATGTTTTGTCTCCAGAAATGCTCATTTTAATCCCTTCTTCACTCCACAAGTGCTTGTTTAATATAAACAGTGTTTGAATTTTAAGCGAATAAAAGTTTGTTAAACGAGTGGTCAGTAGTATGTGGGGAGTCGCCTGTTTATGGAAAAAGAGATGATTTAGTTTGGCTCGACGCATAAGTACGGTCTGAAGCATAAGTACGATATGAAACATAATGGCGGTGGGAAAGATAAATGCGGTTTGAAACTTAAGTTAGGCGTTAAACATAACAAAGCCCGCTGGGCTTTGTTACTTTTCTTGCTTCTTACTAGGTAAAGGACAGTGGGATTTTCCTTACCTTTTTGCTAGCTTTCTTACTTGATTTATTTGGTTTTCTTTTACTTGAATTTGGAATCATTACACCTCCTAAATCGTTGTTCTGTTTTGTCTTTCAATCGATTGTCTTTCTTCGTGTAGCGTCAGTGTTGTGGGCATTCACTGTATGGGTACTTATCAATGGAGAGATTAATAAGTAATTTAGATAAGGCATAAACGATGCCAAAATGTAAGTTATTGATAAATCTATTATCAGTATTATTTGTGTTTTAGGGTTCGTCAATTTGACTGTCAATCTGAGAAAAAACCAGTGTGATCTGTTTAAATTAAGAACACTCTCTGCGGTTTCTGCCACATAGCCATAGATACAGCCTTGCTTAACACGTAAACTGAGTCGTAATTCACATAGACCAAGGACGTGCTATGAACCTCAAGCTTGATACTCTTGCTCCCACTCAGATTTATCACCTGATGACACAAACCGTTGTTCCTCGCCCGATTGCGTGGGCATTGACGGAATCTTCTGACCAAGAGTACAACCTCGCGCCTTTCTCTTATTTCACGCCTGTTTCTAGTAATCCGCCGTTACTGATGTTATCGGTTGGGAAGAAGCCGTCCGGCGAAATCAAAGATACCACTCGTAATGCCCTAGAAACGGGTAAGCTAGTGATTCACATTGCTTCTTCAAGTTCTGCCGAAACCATGACGGCGACAGCAGCTACCCTTGAACATGGTGATTCGGAAGTCACCGCGAATAACATTGATCTGGTTGAATTTGAAGGCTTCTCTTTACCGAGATTGAAAGAGTGCGCGGTCGCTTTTGGATGCACCTTGTACGAAGTAAAAGAGGTTGGAGAAGTGCCACAAAGCCTTATCTTTGCTCAAGTCGAAACCGTGTACATTTCCGAAGACGTGATCGACAAAGACAGTGAGCGTCTTAAGATCGACGCGTTAGCACTTGATCCTTTATCTCGATTGGGTGGCGGTGAATACGCCACGCTTTCCAATGTGTTTTCTGTCGCACGCCCTAAGTAGCAGCCCTATATCAACGTACCCAGAATAAGCGTTTTTAAAAACTATGTTAGATACCCAATACTCGCAGTACATCCAACACCGAATTGACCAAAAAACCAAGCCACTTGGCGCACTTGGCTTACTAGAAAAAGTCGCACATCAACTGGCTTTGATTCAGAGCCAAGGCAAAGAAGCTGCGGTTGAACACATCGAATTGAATAAGCCAAGTATCATCATTTTTGCTGGCGACCATGGCATTGCTGACGAAGGTGTGAGTATTGCCCCGAGTGCTGTCACACAACAGATGGTATTGAACTTCTTAAGCGGCGGCGCGGCGATTAACTGTTTTTGTGCGGTGAACAACATCGATATTACGGTAGTCGACACGGGGATATTGTTGCCTGTGGAATCAGACAGTGACATGTTGATCTCTCAGCGTTTGGGTACGCGAACCAATAACTTTGCCAATGAAGCGGCAATGAGTTTAGAAACGGTTGAACGTGGGATTGAACTGGGTACAGATCTTGTATCTAAAACCATTTCGAATGGCACCAATATCATCATGTTTGGTGAAATGGGTATCGGCAATACCAGTAGCGCGTCAGCGATTTTAAGTGCGGTAGCAAACCGAACTGCTGCAGAGTGTGTAGGCTTAGGCACTGGTATCAACAACGAACAGTTATCACGAAAAGTCGAGGTGGTTGAGCAAGGTGTTGCACGCTGCACAGGACTCGATCCTAAATCGATTTTAGCTCAAGTCGGTGGTTACGAAATAGTGCAAATGGTCGGTGCTTTCCTTGGCGCTTATCAAAACAGAACTCCTGTACTGGTCGATGGTTTTATCGTGTCAGTCGCTGCGTATGTTGCGACCTTAATTGAACCGAATTGCCGTGACTACATGATCTTCGCGCATCGCTCAGAAGAGTCAGGACACAAAATTCTATTAGAACTTCTAGACGCTGAGCCGTTGCTTGATCTTGGCTTGAGACTAGGCGAGGGCACAGGTGCTGCGCTAGCTATGCCAATCATTCGTGCGGCAGCCGAGTTCTATAACAACATGGCGAGCTTCGAAAGTGCTGGAGTCACGGTTTAATGAGTGATGTACCAGAAAGATCGTTGAAAGATCGAGTCACCCATCAGTGGGAGCTGTTTGCACTGGCGATGGGTTTCTTTTCTCGCTTGCCAATGCCGAAGAATATGCCCTATTCATCAGAGCGAATGAATCGTTCGGGTCGTTACTTTTCAACGGTTGGTTTGTTGTTAGGTGCTCTATGTGGCGGTGTGTTTTTGCTACTTGATGCGGTACTGCCGAGTGCAGTAGCGATTTTCTTGATGATGAGTTTTAGCCTGATGCTCACAGGTGCATTCCATGAAGATGGTTTGACTGATATGGCCGATGGCATTGGTGGCGGCATGACCCTAGAACGCCGTTTGACCATCATGAAAGACAGTCGAATCGGTACTTATGGTGCGTCTGCTCTGATTATGGCTCTGCTTGGCAAGTGGGTGCTGTTGAATGAACTCATAAGCATGACGGGACTGTTTATGGTAATCGTGACCAGTTATACCTTTAGCCGCGCGATTGCTGCATCGCTAATTTACGACATGCCTTATGTCAGTGATTTAGATACCAGTAAAAGTAAACCATTGGCCAACAAGCAAACCAAAGGCGAACTTGTCTTCTTGTTGCTGGTAGGCGTGCTGCCTAGCCTGTGGTTTGGTCTTGAATTCGCTTTGGTTTTATCTGTCGTCGCCTATCTGTTCAGAACAGGTTTTAAAACGTGGTTAACGGCTCGAATTGGCGGCTTTACTGGGGACTGCTTGGGTGCGGCTCAACAGTTAATGGAGTTGCTGACTTACCTTGTATTCATTACTGCATTTTACAATGGCTTTCTATAACGGCTTCCTATGACCAACACGAATGAAACTATTCAAGCTAATCAAATTAATCAAGCAAGTCAGCGAAACAGCCATTTGGTATTGGGCGGGGCTCGTTCTGGTAAGTCTAGTTTTGCAGAGCAACAAGCATTATGTGCGCTTGAAGCATGTTCAAATGGACGCCTCAATTATATTGCGACAGCGACATATCTTGATGATGAAATGCGAGAACGAATCGCGCACCATCAACAACGTCGTGGCGAGCAGTGGATTGAGCATGAAGTACCCGTCGAATTAGCCGAAAAACTGCAGTCTTTTGAGAAAGAAGATGTGGTATTGATTGATTGCCTAACCTTGTGGTTGAACAACATCATCTTTGAACTGGGTGATGACGCAACTAATGAACAGGTTGAAGCCGTGGTTGAAGTATTGGTCAAAAGCGTCGAGCAAAGTCCGGCGCAAATTATCATGGTCTCTAACGAAGTCGGTTTAGGTGTGGTGCCGCTGGGTAAAGTGTCTCGCTTGTTTGTGGACAATGCAGGACGAATGAACCAAGCGCTAGCTCGCGTCGTTGAGCGCGTCACGCTGGTTGCTGCCGGATTGCCGCTGCACTTAAAACCATCTAATCACTTGCTTGATATTCAAGGCTAGGTCGCACACATGGTCAATGGAACAACCAAAAACATCTATTTGTTAAGACATGGCAAAGTCGAAGGAAAAGCTGCGCTCAATGGTTTATCTGATGTGCTGGTCAACTCTGATCTTCAAGAACAGATATGTGAGGCACTAACTACACAATACATTACCTTTGATAGCGTAGTTAGCTCTCCATTAAGACGATGTGGTGATCTCGCGAGCTTGTTTGCAGAGCGTATGTCTGTGCCTTTATCAGTTGCATCGGGTTTTCAGGAAATGAACTTCGGTGAAGTAGATGGTGTCCCATTTGATGAACTTGAAGACAAGTGGGGAATGTTAGAAACCTTTTGGAAAGACCCTGCTAATCATCAATTAACTGGCGCAGAAAGTTTACAGAGCTTCCACGACAGAGTAACTCAAGCTTGGTCGCAACTTTTGAATGATTCAAGTGACAACATATTGTTGGTTACTCATGGTGGTGTGATTCGCATACTGCTAGCGCACTGCCTTAATATTGATTGGAAAAACCCGAGTTTGTACTCGAAGTTATCGATAGAAAACGCATCGATAACGCATATTCAAATCACTCAGTTTGCGCAGAGCTTTATCAGCGTTAAATCGATAGGGATACCTGTTCTCTGAGTGTTCAAAAAACACAGTTTAAGAATTAACAATCTTTTAGATCTGTAAATAGAAACAGAAATATAAATAGAAGTATAAAGCGGCGTTCACAGCCGCTATACCTGATTGGTATTACTACCTACGTGAAAGGAATTTAGTCATGACAACACCAAGTTGGGATCTAAGCATTGCTTATAGCGATCTTAATGATGCAAAAATCGAACAGGACATTGAACTCATTCAGCAGTGCATTGAGCTGTTGAACCTACACGTTGAAAAGCGTCATATCATTCTAGCGATGCAAAACGCGATTCATACTTCAGAAGCGGCAGGCACGTTACTGAGTACAATCAACACCTTCGCTAATTGCCACGCATCGGTCGACGCGACCCACACAGAAGCCAAAGCGTTGCTTGGCCGTGTTGCAAAGCTTAACTCTGAAATGTCTCAAGCGTTTAGCCCTTATGAAGACACGCTGATTCACGCTGAACCAGAGTTTATTGATGCGGTTTTAGAACACGAGAGTGCAGATGTTGCAGGCCAACGCTTCGCGATTGAGAGTTCACGTAAGCTTTCAAGCAGCCGACTCAGTGTGGCTGAAGAACAGCTGTTAGCAGCAATGAAAGTGGATGGCCGTGATGCATGGGGTCGTTTATACGACAACCTAACGGGCTCTTTGAAACTGTCGCTAAAACTTGATGGTGAAGAAGAAGCGCTTGGTTTCTCACAAGCGGCGAGCTTGTTGTACGGCAGCGAATTCGACAAACAAGAGCCTGCATGGCGCGCTGTTCAAGGTGCAATGAAGACACACCAAGAGTCATTTGCTTCGATTCTAAATGCGCTTGCAGGTTGGCGCCTGACTGAAAACAAAAAGCGTTCGAAAATCTCAGATGTACATTTCTTAGATCCAAGCTTGCACGGCAGCCGAATTGTGCCTGAAACGCTAGACACCATGATGTCTGTGGCGAAAGCTAATCGCGCAGTAGGCCAGAAAGCGGGTCTGTTGATGGCAAGAGTTCATGGCTTAGATGAAATGAAGCCATGGAACCACTTAGCTGCGATGCCGCCGCTTGGTGACGCTGAATCTAAGGTTTATCCATTTGATGAAGCGATTGAAGTGATCAAAACTGCCTTCGCTGAAGTGAACCCAGAGATGGCTGACTTCGTTGCTTTGATGGTTGAGAATGGTTGGATTGATGCCACACCAGCAGCCAACAAGCGTTTAGGTGCTTACTGTACTAAGTTTGCCGCGACACGCACACCGCTTGTGTTCATGACATGGAGCGGCAGCCGCTCTGACTTAATGACATTGGCACACGAGCTAGGCCATGCGTTCCACAACTGGGTAATGAAAGACATGCCGTTGTGTCAAACACGCTACCCAATGACGCTAGCAGAAACCGCTTCTATCTTTGCTGAAAACATCGTTCGTGATCACTTGTTAACGCAAGCTCAAACACGTAACGAGAAACTTGAGATGTTATGGGAAGAGTTGTCTTCTTCACTCGCTTTAATGGTGAACATTCCAGTGCGTTTCGAATTCGAAAAAGCCTTCTACGAGCAGCGTGAAAAAGGCGAGCTAACGGCTCAGCAGCTGTGTGACTTGATGGAAACGACTTGGAAAGAGTGGTATGGCGATGCAATGACAGAAGCTGACCCTTACTTCTGGGCGAGCAAACTGCATTTCAGCATCTCTCAAGTAAGCTTCTACAACTACCCATACTTGTTCGGTTACCTGTTCAGTAAAGGTGTTTACGCTCAGCGCGATGCGAAAGGTGAGCAATTCTACGGCGATTACGTTTCGTTGCTTCGTGATACGGGCAGCATGATGGCGGAAGAAGTCGTTCAAAAGCACTTAGGAATGGACCTGACTCAAGCTGATTTTTGGCAACAAAGCATCGACATGGTCAAAGTTCAAATCGATGAATTTGAAAGATTGCTCGATCAGGAAGATTAATTGATCTCAATCTGTTCATAGCAGGTAAGAGCTGTGTTAGCTTACGTGGCTCTTATCTTGCTGGCATAACCTGAGATAAGCCGAAACAACCAAAAGTCTCTTTAAATAGAGAAAGTTATTTGGAACAGATGTCGGTTAGTAAAGTCAGCAGGTAATATAAAAATATATGGGTAGTATTTGTGAGTGATAACGGAGTTTCTGTTGATAAGTGCGATCCTAGCAACACAATTTCTATGTACAATTTATTAACATACGGCCGTGCAATTAAGGAGTAGCGCATGACGAAGACCCTCTTTCGCCAATCATTTCTTTTTGACAGCCTAGATCTTGAGCAAGAAGTGTTTGCAGGACAGACCGTACTGAGTAACGGTGTTCAAATTAAGCTTCATCAACGCGGTGTCTTGGAAGTGATTCCCGCGGATTTTAATTCTGAAACCAAGAACATCATTTTTTCAACCGGTGTTCATGGCGACGAAACTTCACCAATGGAGCTGATCGATAAGCTCATTGAGGATATTGAAACAGGTTTCCAAGTAGTAAACGCGAGATGCTTGTTTATCATAGCTCACCCAGAAGCCACTAACGCGCATACTCGTTTTCTTGATGTGAACATGAATCGTCTGTTTGATGAAAAGCAGTACGAGAGCAATCGAGAAGTGGATATCGCGAAGAACTTGAAGTTCTTGGTGACTGAGTTTTACAAAGAAACGGAACCTGCCACTCGTTGGCATCTAGATTTGCACTGTGCAATCCGTTTATCTAAGCATTACTCGTTTGCAGTGAGCCCTAAAGTTCGCCACGAAGTACGCAGTAAAGAGCTGTTTGATTTCATTAACAGTGCGCACGTGGAAGCAGTGTTGTTGTCAAATGCGCCAACCAGTACATTCAGTTGGTACAGTGCTGAAAACTTCGAAGCGCAAGCACTGACAATGGAACTAGGGCAGGTCGCGAGAATTGGTGAGAACCAACTTGATAAGCTAACGGCTTTTGACTTGGCGATGCGTAACTTGATTGCTGAAGTTGAGCCAGAGCATTTACCTAAGCGAACCATCACTTATCGCGTGAGCAGAACCATTGTTCGTTTACATGATGACTTCGATTTCATGTTCTCAGATTCTGTAGAGAACTTTACCGCGTTCAAGCACGGTGAAGTATTCGGTCATGATGGTGATAAACCGTTAATGGCTAAGAATGAAAACGAAGCGGTGGTGTTCCCTAATCGTAATGTTGCTATCGGTCAACGAGCAGCCTTAATGGTGTGTGAAGTTGAAACGCGATTCGACCATGGTCAGCTTGTGTACGATTAATATCGACTCGGGTTTAAACGACGAAAACAACCGCTCAACTGGTTGAAATATCAAGGTTCACATTACGGTGTGAGCCTTGAGTTTATTTGGGGATACAGGTAAGGTTACGCGAACATTTTCAAAGTAGCTTGATATGGATTTCCAACAACTTCTTCACCAAAAACAGCGCAAATGGACTAGAGCCATTTATCTGATGGCAGCACTGCTTGTCGCGCTGAGTGCGATTTACCTAATGGTTGGCGATCTTTTCATTTCCCCTCTGGGCACATTGTCCACGTTAGAACAAAAACTACTGGTTGATTTACGCTTACCTCGACTATTGGCGGCTATTGCTATCGGGGCAGGGTTAGCCGTATCTGGCGCAAGTTTACAAGTCTTATTGGGTAACGTATTAGCAGAGCCCGGTGTGCTCGGCATTTCTGGTGGTGCAAGCTTGGCGATGGTTATCGTACTGTTCTTCTTGCCGTTTGCTCCTACCCCAGAACTGTTCATGATTGCCGCCGTTTTAGGGTCACTTTGTTTTACCGTGATTCTAGTGAGCATGGTAAAAACCATGCGACTCACCACGGCTAAATTACTGCTAGTGGGTGTCGCGTTAGGCATTCTTTCTGGCGCGATGGTGACATGGGCGTTCTATTTTAGTGATGACTTAAGTCTACGCTTATTGATGTATTGGCTGATGGGCAGCTTAGGTGGCGTCACTTGGTATCAACACTCGCTCACGTTGGTGATGATCCCCGTGATTATTTGGCTGTGCCTGCAAGGTAGTAAGCTAGATAAGTTAATGATTGGCGAAACGCATGCCGCACAGTTAGGCGTAAACGTACCGAGATTGCGCTGGCGTCTAATTTTCGCCGTGTCTATTTTAGTCGGCTGCGCGGTAGCTTTAGGTGGCGTGATCAGCTTTGTTGGCTTGGTTGTGCCACACTTGTTGCGTTTAGCGATTGGTACTGATAACAAATACCTTCTTCCTTTGTCTGCCGTTGCTGGCGCTGCGTTGTTGGTGTTTGCTGATATCTGTGCAAGAACCTTATTAGATTCCGCAGAGCTGCCTTTGGGTGTGATGACCACCAGTATCGGTGCGCCTATCTTCATTTGGATGTTAATTAAAAATCATGATTCAAATTAAGAGCCTGAGCGTCGGCGCTCGTTTATTACCACTATCATTTGAGCTCAAGCAAGGGCAGGTGACTCACGTTATCGGCCCTAATGGCAGCGGTAAAAGTACCTTGCTCGAAGCGATATCTGGAATTGGTGATGGTTACAAAGGCGATATAAAGATCGACGGGCAGGATTTGTCGGAGCTGTCTTTACAAGATTTATCATTGCATCGCGCTTACTTGTGCCAAAGCGCAAGGCCAGCCTTCAACTTAGAAGTGTTCCAATATCTTGCATTGTCACTGCCAGGCTCCTCACACGGCCTTGATGCTGAAATCAACGCAGCTTTGGAAGAAATCAGCCAGATGCTAGACATTGCAGACAAACTTCATCGCTCAATTCAGACACTGTCTGGTGGTGAATGGCAACGCGTACGTTTGGCGGGAATGTGCCTGCAAATTTGGCCGACACTTAACCCATACGCGAAGCTGCTGATCCTCGACGAACCCGCAGCTCCGTTGGATATTGCTCAAGAAGCCTTGTTGTACAAGCTTATCGAACGAGTGGCTGAGAAGGGCATTGCGGTTATTATGGCTAACCACGACCTGAACCGAACCTTGAGGCATGCCGACCAAGTACTGCTGCTCGAAAAGGGCGTACTACAAGCATCTGGCAGTGCAGAGCAAGTGCTTGTGCCTGAACAGCTAGAATCCGTATTTAACACGCAAGTAAAAAGCATCTCGGTCGACAATCAAACTTATCTGCTGTTTGGTTAACTTAAGCTCATCAATACAAGGCAATCTATATGTTTAGATATATTCAACGACGACGAATCAAGAAAGTAATCAAATCACTTTCTGCAAAGTTGGTGAAAGCGTACGGAAGCAGTGACTTTTTCTCTATTGGGCAAGTAGAAACGAGTTCATGTGAATTAAGTAAGCGCCAACAACTGGTTGCCTTAGCATTGTTTGCTGATCCACAAGACCTTGCTGCTGAAATTGCTCCAGCCATTCAATTGCTGCGTAATAATGTGTCTAATGACTTCTTCGGTGGTGAGGAATATAACGCGCGTGATGTACTTAATTTGTTGGGCGGTGGCGGTTGGAAGGGCGGTCGTATGGACGATGATATGTCGAATCGATTTGGCATGAATAGCCGCTATTAGTTTAGCTCGTTCAAATTAACGTTTAATGATTTATCCATTTATAAACGTATACGCTCAATAGCTTAGCGACTTTACAGCAGTCTCAACAACGTAATAATAATGATGATAAAAAGCACTCAATATCATTATTTATGCGAGCGTTTCACTCCAATTAATTCAATGAAAAAATACCTTCCTAGCGATCTATTTTCTTAGGGAATGCGTAATTTTTGTCGGTAAAAATTGATAATTCGAACCAATATCATCTATCTACAACGCATTTGTTTGAGTTGTGTGATGCTGATTCCTATTAATATAAAACCCGCTGTTATTGATAAAATTGACGTATATATTTTTCGTTGTTCTTTAAGTCGGAAACTATAAACCTTCGAATTACGGTGCTGGTTGGTTAGTAACCAATTGGTTTTGTGTTTAGGGTAAAATAATAGAGAGTGGGAAAGTGACAACAATAAATAATAATATTCTAAAAATAGCAGTGGGTATGGCTATGCTATCGAGTGTGCCGTCAGTGGCAAATGCTCATGGTTGGTCTGAGTTTCCAAGCGCGCGTCAGAACACGTGTTACGAGCAAGGCGGGATTTGGTCGGGTACACCACCTAATGCTGCGTGTGCTCAAGCAAAAGACATTTCGGGTTCATACCCGTTTGTTCAACGTAACGAGTACGCGAAAAATGTCCAAGATTTCAATAATATCAATGCTGTAAAAGCGGCGATTCCTGACGGCACGTTATGTTATGCCAACGATTCGCAAAAACGCGGCATGGGTGCGCCTCATACTGGTTGGACTCGTACCGAGCTAAATACTGGTACGTTTGAATATGTATTCAATGCGACAGCGCCACACAACCCTTCTTTCTGGGAGTTCTACCTAACGAAACCAAACGCGGACCTAAGCAAAGGCCTAGCGTGGGGAGACTTAGATCTTATCCAAGAAGAGGGTAACGTTCCGGTTAATGGCGGCAAGTACCGCATTAATGTCACTATTCCTTCAGACCGTTCTGGCGATGCGATTCTATTCGTTCGTTGGCAACGTGATGATGCTGCGGGCGAAGGCTTCTACAACTGTTCAGACATCACTATCGCGGGTGGCACAACCCCTCCACCAGAGCCTACACCTCAACCTGATCTAGTCCGTGGCGACCTGTTTGTTTCTGACCAGTTTGGTACGCCAGAAATTGGTGATACGGTTAAGTACGACATCATCAACAAGTACGGTGAAGTCGCGCGTAGCTTCGACATCGTTATCGACGCTTCAAACGTTAACGATTGGGCTCGCTTGTTGGCTTCAGAGATTAACGGCTGGCACGAAGAGTTTAAAGATGGCGCGATCTTCATTGGTGATTGGCACGCTGAAATGCAGCACTACATGTACTTCCAAAACGATCCTTCACGTAACTTCTTTAACTCAAAAGATAGCCGTGCTTCTGGTCAGTTAACGCTGATTGATGGTGGCGACGGTGGTGTTGAACCATTAAAAGGCGACATCTACGAGCTAGTGAAGAGTGACAACGTAGTGAATGCTGGCGACAAAGTTGTAATTGCAACAAGCGAAGCGGCGACATTGACTCAAACTCAAGGTACTTCTGTAAGCATTCAAAATAACGGCACGGCTTCTATCGTAGTTGATACCACTGGCATCACTGCAAACGAAACTTTATCGTTTATGGCTAGCTCGATTGAAAGCGACAGTTTTGAAACCTTCACTTTTGAAGTAATTGCTGATGAAGGTGGCGTAACACCAGACCCAGATCCAACGCCGGATCCTGATCCGACTCCTGACCCAGACCCTACGCCAGATCCAGGTACGTGGGACTCATCAGCGACTTACCTTGGTGGCGAAGTCGTGACTTACTCGAACCAGTCATGGAAAGCACAATGGTGGGTTCAAGGTGGTACTAACCCTAAAGCGACTTACGAAAATGACAAATGGGGCGTTTGGCGTCCAGCCAACTAATCTTAACTATTGTTAGTTAATTAGCCTTGCAATAATAACCAAGACACCACACTTTTTGACGAGTGTGGTGTCTTTTTTAGCGTCTGCATTTGCGGTTTTGAATGTCATCAGCCTAGAAAAAGTGATTCAGGAACGGAGTCTTAATCACTCAGCACGGCTCTATAAGAAGATGAGAGTTATATAGAAAACAAGAGCTATATAACGTTTTGTAATGTGTTGAAGAATTATTTCAGAATAAGGTTTTCTTTAATCTCATCGTTAAGATACCCCTGATCAAAATCTGGTGTCATAAATTCGACGGAGGAGGAGTCTAGATAGCTGGTTTCTAGATGACTCGGCTCTAGATAATGGGGGTCTAAGTGATCAGCACTTACGTAGGTGGGAATCGCAGAAAACAAAACGATACTGATCGCTGCAGCGATATTAATGGCTTTGTTGCGTTGAGGAGTCATTTTCATAGTAGTGCCCTCGAAAGGTGGGCAAATCCATCTGCCTATGAGAATTGAATCTGAGATGTTTAGAAGTCGTAAGACAAACCAAGCGTAATGATATTGTCGTTGTCGATCGGGCCCATCGATTGGCCGTTCAAGTAAAGGTCACCTTCGTTGGTATTGAAGTAGGTGTATTTCACGTAGGGTGTCCAGTCGTCGATGCTTTTAGAGAGAACGACTTCGTGCTCATTGGTACGGTAGTCGCCTTGATGAAAGATTACGTTGTCATCGTTGTGGGTAAACCCGCCATTGGATCCATCACTGTTTTCGTGAGTGTATTGATAAGCTAAATCCCAGCCTGCGAGTGAGTACCCCGCACCGGCGATGAACTTATTGGTGTTGATCGTGGTGTCGCTTACATTCTCGAGTACTTGCCCTGACTGGTTATATCCCAATCCACCGAATACATTGAAGTTGTCGTTCACTTGATAATCGATAATACCTTCGATTAATAACTCTTCACCGTTGTCCCATTTACCGAGTTCACCGTATAGGTTGAACGTGAAGGATTCGCTGATGTGAAAGTCGTGTCCGTAACCCGCGGCTAGCCAACCCTGGTCATCAAAACCTATATAGACTTGTCCATTTTCTGAGGTATCGATTAATGCGCCAGCTTCTGTGGTGTAGACACCGTTATCAGCAGCATTAGAGGCAACGTTTTGTTCGATGTAAACTTGAGTCGAAGTCGCAAACGCTGCGCTGCTGAGTAACGTAAGTGGTAGAGCAATAAGGTTAAGTTTTTTCATGGATTCTCCAGTGTCGTTCTATTGAATTAACTTGCTAGAGAGTATGTGATTAAACTGAATTTATATTAATAGGGTTAACTTTAGTTAAAACCTCAGTTTCATTTATGTTTCCTTAATGCTGATTTGATTGCTTCACGGGTTTTGATGTGCTGTTCGTCTTTAGCGTAGCGGCGGTGATAGAGCATTCGAAACGTGATCGGTCTTAATTTGATGGGGATAGGGTGAACGCGTAAGCCAAGCGCTGGTGCAAGCATTTCTGCAAAAGAGCGAGTAGAAGCGGCGATATAATCTGTCGTGCTTGCCAAAATCAACATGCTTGAAATTGAGCTGGTTTCAATTCTGACTTTTCTCGGCTCGATATCGCTCTCTGATAAAAACTCGACCGTGTTCATGTTGGCGCGTTTGATCTTGAGCGCAATATGTTCCTCTTGGAAATACTCTTCTTTACTTAGTGTCTCACCAATTCGAGGGTGGTTGATTCGAGTCAGACACACGGGCTCCTCATCGACGATGGTTTCTTCAATCAATGAGTGTTTCTTACTCGAAAGTACATCAATGACGATATCTACTTTTTGTGCAGTAAGCGCATCAAACAGTTCTTCCTCTTCGAGTGGCGCTTCCGTAAAGCTTACGCCTTCAACCTGGCTAACGAAATGAAGCAAGCTCTCTGTGCAATAGACTTTAAGGTCATTCTTTTGCTGCTCAACCGTTCCAATGATGTTCAATGGGTCTTCTATCTTATTAGCGAGTGATACCGCTGCTCCAGTAGGCGCGATACCTCGTCCTTCTCTCACAAATAAAGCCTTGCCCACGACACCTTCGAGTCTCTTAATCGCCGCGCTTACCGCGGGTTGAGAAATATCGAGCTGCTCTGATGCCACGGTGATAGAGCTGTGTTTGTAAACGGCCAAAAATGTCGTCAGTAGATTAAGGTCCAAATTCAGTTCCCTCTATTCTTATTGCCACTCATCCAAATCATGGTGGAGTCGTTATTAACTCATAAATGAAATGGAGGTTTTAAGTAAAGTTTACACTATATATCAAGGTTCTGTTTATTAATAAACTTGTTTGTATCGGAGTGAGGAAGGAACTTCATTCATTTACTAAATACTCAGACCGATAGGTGAAACTATGAGAACTTTCGCAAAATTATCAATCATCTCTTCAGCAATGATCATCACGACCACCGCTTTTGCTGCTGACCCAATGATGCAATACAACACCAAGCAAACTAACTCTGATATTCAAAAACTCGAGAAATTTGAATATCACGAGGGTGAAACCCTTGAAGAGTATCTGAGCACTCAACCTAAGGGGAACTTGTATTCTTCAGAAGAAGAAGTGCTTTCTGTGTTAATGGGCGGTGTAAACAATGGTGACTATCGCAAAGAAACCAATTCAGGTTGGAAAGAAGGCCTGATGTTTGAGGGCATTGCACCTTATGGCGATCACATGGTGTCGGGCGCCAACTGGTTCCCACGCACTGAAGAAGTTCAACCGGATGAAATGCGTGTCACGTTCATGGGGACATCACCAATGATTCGCCCGGGGCAGGCAAACACCTCGATATACGTCGAATTGGGTAACGGCTCTAACTTTGTCTTTGATTTAGGTGAAGGATCAATTGCGAACTACGTAGCGGCGGGTGTCGCGATGAATGAACTCGACCATATCTTCATTACTCACTTACACGTAGACCATTACGGCTCGTTACCTTACCTGTATCAATTTGGTGGTTGGAATGGTCGCTGGGAAAAGCCGCTTAACATTTATGGTCCGAGTGGTGCGACTCCAGAATATGGCACTCGTCATATGATTGAAGGCATGCAACAAATGTTGAACTGGCACACCGATGCATTTGATGTGTTCCCATCAGGCAACGACATTGTGGTTCACGAGTTTGATTTCCGCGACGACGGTGGCGTTATCTATGACCAAGACAATGTGGAAGTGATTCACTGGCGACGCAGTCACGCAAAAGATGGCGCGTCTGGTTACCGCTTGAATTGGACTCAAGATGACGGCCGAGTGCTTTCATTTGTTTGGACAGGAGACGGTCGCCCAACAGAGTTGGATTTGAAATACGCAAAAGGTGCAGACTTGTTCATTACTGAGCTGCAAACCGAAACGTTTGGTGTGTCTTCGATTATTCAAGGTGTACCGCCATTCTTAGCACGTTACACCGTTGATACTCACCATACACCAGCGTACGCGGCGGGTTATGTGGCGAATGAAGTACAACCGCGCTTGTTCATGACAACGCACATGACATTCGACCCATATCTCAATGAGGAAACCGTTGCAGAGGTTCGCCACCATTGGCAAGGGCCTTACCACTTCGGTGCGCCAGATGGCATTGTCGTTAACATGACTAAAGATAATGCGTGGGTTCGTGAAGGTATTTTACCTGATTTCCCGAATGCGCGAGCGCCACAATTTGATATGGCCGATGGGTCTGACTTTAGAATCCCGCTGCCGAAAAACAGCCGTGAAGACATACAAGAACAAGAGATTCGTGATTTAGAGTTGGATCCAAAACTGTACTACCCAGAAGGCTACCACCCAGAGCTGTTAACAGAGTGGCCAGTCGACCGTGACATCGTGATCCCAGCTGAACAAGTACCAGAAGCAATGAAGCAAGGTATGAACACCAAGCAAGAATACATGGATAGAGTGCGTGCTCACCACAATCTTGAGCGCAAGTCGGTAAGTCGTCCAACTGAGCCTGGTGAAGGAGCAGGAACCGATAACAAATAGGGTATTTGTAGTGAGGGCTGATATTGCCCTCACATCCTAGAAAGTTAGGTAAATAAACCCATTCTCTTACTCAATCATAAAAACTATTGCTTACAACATCTTTGCTTAGAATATCTGGAGTTCATTATGAAAAAATCAATTTTAGCGGTTGTCATTCTATCTTTAGTGTCAGCGTCTGTTTTCGCTAACGGACAATCCAATGCTCACAACTATCAACCTGGTGCGACGAATAACTCAGAACGTTTAGCGGATATTGATCCTAACTACGAACTGACCTTACCTTCAGAAAAAGAAGGCTACACCATGTATGACAACCAATCCATGTCAGATGGCGGGACCTACACAACGTATGTCAAACCGAATCCTTCCGATGCAATGCATGTTGCCGATGAAGGCTCGCTAAAAATAACGCATGGAGAAGGTGGTGTCATTATGACGGAATACACCACAAAGAATGGGCAACATACATTTTCAGTGATGTGCGGCTACACTTCGGGCCCATCATACTGGGCTGACGGAAAACCAGCGAAGGTATGTGAAGAGGCGCAAGCACTAGCGGTTGCATTGGAAGCAAAAGGTGAATGGGAGGTGAAGCCAATGACTTACACCATCGCACCAGCAAGAATCGTAGTTGATAAGTGATTTTTGTCTACAGAACGCTCGTTATATCGAGCCTTGTTATCCAATCATATTGATTATTTGTAGTGAGACAGAGGGGTACTCAGGCTGAAATGGTCTTGAAGTTCCCCTCAGCTTAGCTCACCTCACAAGAAGCTAAGTCAGCCAACTAATCAAATTTGTATTCGAAAATACAGAAGGTCTATCCCATGAAAAATACCATTAAGCTACTGGCTATCGCATGTGTTTTACTTACTCCAATGCTTGTCGCCGCTGCCGAACATAATCATAGTCACAATCATTTTAACCCTGAATTAGAGAAACTTGGCGACGATATTATTGGTCTAACCGTGTGTTACAAAAATGGTCATCTATCAGATGAGAATCAAGAGCCTGCGTTTATGAACCTTATCAACCACGCCAATGTAGAAGGTGAGGAGCTGGGGATGTTCTACATGGACAAATTGGGCCCTAAAGCCGAGCAAATCATGAGTGATGATGAGGCTCGACGTTTATGGACTCAAGATTATTGTGCTGATTTAACTGATACCTATTTGGACTCACACAAGTTAGCTCAAAGAGCAAATGAACACAAAGGTTATTCCCACGGACACGATCATGGACATCACCATAATCACGATCACCATGGACATGGTGACTTGACACCGGAGGTACTTGAGCAAGATATTGAGAGAGGGCGTTTACTCAGTATCAATTAAGCCCAATAAGATAAGTTCATCTAACCTATTGTTAAATATTCACTATTTGATAGTGTGTCTAGGTGCACATTAAGGATGTGTTTCATATTTAGCGATGAAAATAGTAGGAGTTGCGATGAGTATTATAGTGAGACGGTCTGAACCGTCAGATGCAAAGGGAATAAAAGAAGTTTACGAATGCACTAATGCTTATACCGGTACGCTGCAACTCCCAAATCCATCTCTGGAAAGCTGGCAAAAACGAATCTCTAATATGCCTGATAACGTGTACTCGTATGTCGCGATGATCGACGATGAGATTGTTGGCAACTTGGGAATGGAAGTGTGCGTGAATCCAAGAAGACGACATGTGGCTTCATTTGGTATGGGTGTTAAAGACGATGTGCTAGGCAAAGGTGTGGGTAGTCAGCTGCTCGCGACCGCGATCGACTTGTGTGATAACTGGATTAACATCAAGCGAATGGAGTTAACGGTATACACCGATAATGAAAGAGCGATCAGCCTGTATAAGAAGTTCGGTTTCGTGATTGAAGGAGAGTCCGCAGGGTTCGCTTTCAGAAATGGCGAATATGTGGCGGCTTATCATATGGCTCGACTGGTATAGCATTTAGCTGCAATTAACACTCGGCTACAATTAACACACAGCTGCATTTAACACAAAGCTACAACTGACACTCGGGTACAATAAGCACACAGCTACGATTAACACAGTTAGAATTAACTGACAGATAATAAAACGCCACGTTATTTAAACGTGGCGTTTGCTATTTTAGTGAGCTGCTCGTTTTAACAGCTTCATACTCAGTGCAACTTAAGCCGTTAGTGGCTCAAGGTTCGCAGGACGGTAGTGTACAGATTTTAGTACTTTACCTTGGCGAACTGTCTTGCCTTCCGATACGAAATCTTCCGCACACTTAGCGATGATGTATTCGCCTTTTTGAACCGCCATCAGCTTGATGTTCTGCTCAGCATAGAAAGCTTCTGTTTCAGCATATTCAGTTTCGTTGCGACATACTTTGCTCATGTTGCTTGAGTGTACTTCGTCCCAGCAAGGTAAGAAGTCAATTGAACGGTTTTTGGCAACGTTCAACAGTAAGTCGATTAAGTAGCTGATCGCTAGGTTGTCTTCTACTTTGGATTGGCCAAGGTGAACCAAACGTCCCATCAAAACATAAACGCTGTCTACAATAGCGTCCGCTTGTTCGATTTTAGAGTCAGCTTCTGCAAGTTCTGTTAGCTCTTCGATCGCTAGAGAGGTATGTAGCGTATCGCCTTTTTCGTCCATTGTTTCAGGAGCAGCAACCGGCAGATCAAAAGTACTGCGGAACTCTTCAATGTCGCGGTAAAGGTGATCGTAGATTTCTTGGTTTAGTTGAGAAAGGTTCATATTCCTATCCATTTTGTTTCGTTAATGGACCATTTTAACAAAGGTAGTAATGGGGTGCTAACGCAAAGTGGAAGAACGCGACTTTTATTCATTGGACCAATGAGGTATTTTGCATACAAACTAATTGATTATTATGTTTTTTTACACTTTACTCTTCTTAATATACGAAATATTAATGTTGCCATTAATGTCAGCAGTAGTGGAATCCCATTTATGAACCAAGCCAGTGAAAGCGAAATTGTTATACGCCGCTTGTATCAAATCACCAATGATTATCGAAAGGGCTTCGATATTCAGATCGCTCAGCTGCTTATTATGGGGCTTGAACGCTTCAACCTTGATATCGGTATTTTATCTAAAGTCGATGGCAATACTTATGTTGTTGAACATTGTGTTACGCCTGAAGGGGTAGAACTCAATAGCGGTGACACTTTTGATTATCGTTCAACCTATTGCGAAATTACCTGTAAATCGATTGGTCCTATCTGTATTGAGCATTGTGGCAAACACGATAAGTATGCGAAGCATCCTGCTTACCAGTCTTTTGGCTTGGAGTCTTATATTGGGGTTCCCATTTTCGTTAATGATGAGCTTTATGGCACCTTAAACTTTTCAAGCCCAGCACCCTATCATCGTGAGTTCAAAGAGTTCGATGTCGACGTGATGAGACTAATGGCATCATGGATCGAAGTGGAGCTGGTTAGAAGGCAGCAAGAACGAAAACTCAAAGAGTTGAATGAGAAATTGGAGTATCAAGCTCTGTATGATCCTCTGACACACTTGCCAAATAGACGTTGCTTGTTTAAAACGTTGAATGCGGAAGTCGAGCAGTTAAAAGGCTCTTTAGGAAAGGGAACCTTGGCGGTTGTCGACATCGACTTCTTTAAACAGGTTAACGACATTTACGGTCACCAAATGGGCGATGTTGTATTAAAGAAAGTGGCGAGCGTGCTGAACAATAACACTCAAAAGGGTGAGTTTGTGGCGCGTTTTGGTGGTGAAGAGTTCATTCTTTGGTATCCAAATAAAACACCAAATTATGTTGAAGATAAGTTCATGACTCTTTTGCAAGAGATGAAGAAAATCACACTGGATCGAAAGCCTGTCACTATATCAATTGGTGCGTGTCATTTTGAGTTGAGTACAGGGGATACCAAAGGGGAAAGGATGTCGGCGTTAGATAAGCTCATCAAAGTTGCCGATGAGTGTCTGTACATTGCGAAACAAAATGGACGAGATCAGTTCATTTCTCGTCCATATCATCAAGAGCGCTCAGGAATATGAGCCATCATGTTAGCGATTAACTGAACTATTAACTAAACAAGTAAGGGAACAGTTGACGGCGTTCTTCTGGCGTTAAAGACTCAACTCTTGCGATGTTGGTGTCAGGAATCGCTTCAGGGTTAGGGTAGTGCTTCAACACTTTTTCCATACTCGCTTCACGAATCAAATGGTAAACCGGATACGGAGAGCGATTCGTTAGGTTTTCATCGTCTTCTGGATCTGCACCACCAAAGCAATAGTCAGGGTGGAAGGTTGCTACTTGGTAAACGCCTTCCCAGTCTTGCTGTTTGATCAACGCTTCAACCCAATCAATGAACATGTTGTAGTCGAAGAAGTCTTGCAGCATGTTAGGAACCACCACTAAAGTCGTCTCTAATTCAGCAACTGGCGTATTATCTAACTCTACGAAATGCGTCATGATGTCTTCCAGTAACGCTTCTTCCGTATTCGCTTCACTCACAAAGATCTTAATCTGTTTATTACGTTGTGGCTTGGCTGCGAATGGGCACAGGTTTAGGCCAATAACGACATCGTCTAACCATTGTTTAACTTGGTCGTGGATGGTTTGAAGATCTGTGCTTTGAGTGTTCGACATAACAGGTTCCGAAATGAAATTTTGCGTAGGATATCAGAACGGACGTTAATCAAAAGCAATAATTGAGTTACAAACTCAGTCGTAGTTATGCTTGTGCGAGTTTGGAAGTCGATACTTGTAGCTGTTTCAACTGATAGACCCAAGCAAATATCGCGACATAGAAGATTGAACCACCTGCAATCACGCCATTCCAACCGAACAGTTGCCAGCAATATAAAAGCAAGAATCCACCTAAACTACCGCCAATATAATAGTGAACCAGATAGAGCGCGGTCGCTGTCGCCTTAGCGCTCGGTGCTTTTTGACTCACCCAAGAGTAGGCAAGAGTGTGGGCAAAGAACGCACCGCCACTAATCAATAACAAGCCAGCTAACATGAACGGGACTTTATCGACCGCAGAAACCAGCATTCCAATTAAGCTAATGCACACGCCCATCAAAATTCCGTTTAACGGATCAAAGCGAAGTGTCCATTTGTTTGATAGCTTAGAGCTGACCGTACCGGCCAAGTAACATAGGAATATCAGCGAAGCTAAACCTACAGGCACTGAATGAGGCGCAGAGACTAGCCTAAAGCCCATCACCGAGTACAGGTTAACGAACAGAGCAAAGTTAGCACCCCCAATCAACATCGCGAGCCACAGTGTACGGTTTTTTAAGTGCATCATTACAGAGCGGTTATGGTGAAAGAACAGGCCTTTCTGTGGCTTAAAGTTTTGTTGGTCAGGTAAGCTATATGCAATATAGAGAGCGCCAAGCAAAGAGCCGACAACGAAAAACAAAACTGTCGCATGCCAGTCGAAATAATCCGTAATCAAGCCACCCAATACACGTCCGAAGATTCCACCCAATGAGTTGGCCGCAATATAACCTCCAATCGCGACAGCAAAGGCTTTGGGTGTTAACTCCTCAACCATATAGGCAACCGCCACACCAGCAAACGCCGCCACAGCGATGCCCATAAATGCGCGGGCAATAACGAGTTGCAACAAGGTAGTCGTGAACACCATGCTTAACCCTATTAATGGGATAGCGAACAGACTGAACAGAATAATGGGTTTACGACCAAAGGTTTCAGAGGCAATTGCCCAAGGTACCAAGCTAATCGAAAGGCCGAGTGTTGTAGCAGCAAACAACCAGTTGATCTGAGTTTCAGATACTTGGAAGTGCTCCGCCATGTGCGGCAAGATTGGCTGAAAGAGGTAAAGGTTACAGAAAATGATAAACGAGCCAATCGCCAATGATTGGGTGATGCGTTTGTATTGAAGACTGCCTTTATCAAACATTTACGTTGTGCCTGCACGAGTTAGTAAGCTATTTGTGAACAAGTTATCAGCACAAGTGTGATTAAAGAAATATATTAAAAATATCACCTCTATATATTAAATATATCGCCATGCTTGAATCAAAACCTCTTCGACATTTTCTGGCTGTTGCGCAGTTTGGTAACTTCACTCAGGCCGCCAAAGCGCTGCATATCGCGCAGCCCGCATTGAGCATTTCTATTAAAAAACTAGAACAGACGCTTGAGTTGATTCTATTCCGTCGAGGCGATAAATCCGTCACTTTAACGGAGGAGGGCAAAGTACTGTTTGAGCATGCAAAGCGAATCGCCCAGCAGTTTGATGATGCTCAGCTCGCGATGAATGAACTAAAGGGGCTAGAAAAAGGCGAGGTTCGATTAGGCGCTCCAAGTATGATGGGCAGTTACTTTTTCCCCCAAGTAGTGATGGCATTTAAAAGCCAATACCCAAACCTAAAGTTGACCTTGATTGATGCTGGCACCGCATCGATTCGTGAAATGCTGTTAAACGGCGAACTCGATATTGGCGTAATTAATCATGAGAACGTTCCAGATGATTTGGAAACGGATCATCTGTTAAGTTCTGAGATGGTCGCCGTTGTCGGTAAGGAGCATCCGCTAGCACAACAGCCTTCGATGACCTTTGAAGAATTCTTTGCTCAAGAGCTGATCATGTTTAAATCGGGCTATTTCCACCGCGATTTTATTGATGCGACCTGTAAGAAGTACGATCTTGATATGACCATTGCGTTTGAAACCAACTTGCTCCCGATGATTCTTTCTATCGTTAAACAAGAGTTTGCGATCACCGCGCTGTTGAGCTTAGTGACGGAATATGAGAAAGACGTGATAGGCGTGCCATTTAAAGACCCTGTAAAACTGAATCTATCGTTGGCCTGGAGAAAGGAAGGGTATTTGTCGAAAGCTGACAGAACCTTTATTGATTTCGTTAAGCGGTATGTGTGATTTAGTAAGATTTAATTAAACAAAGCCCGAACATCCTAGATTGGATATTCGGGCTTTGTTGTATAGAAGTATGACTGGCTCAGAGCACGTTAGGTGTTCTTTGAGTTATACATCTTATCGAAGTTTTTCTGATTCCAGCCGACCATCACTTGATCGCCGATTTTAAGCACGGGGATAGAACGAGCACCCATTGCTTGCAATTCTTTACGGCCACGCTGCATCTTTGCATTCGTCAGGCGGTAAACAATTTTCTTAGAGTCTAAATACCTTTGGGCATCTTTACAGTGCGGGCATTTGTCTGCGACGTACAATACAACACGTTTCATTTTTTCATTCTCTTGGTGAATCTCGCTAAAGTGTAACGAATCCTAGGTGATTAGAAAAGTGTGATCAGTTACACTATGCGGCTCAATTTTCAAGACCACAACGTATTGTCGTGGTGTAACTTGTACGGTCTTTCAGCATGCATCCTTCTTTACGCTATATTCAAGGCTATCCTAAGCACATTCTTGATCCTGTTACTCAACTTGTAGAGTCGGGTAAATTGGTGCCTTGGTTTGAAGCTCGCTACCCAAAGAATCATGAAATAAAAAGCGAGAAAGCCCTGTTTGACTATGCGATTGAGATAAAAAATCGCTACATGAAAAAAACACCACCGATCAGCAAAGTGATTTACGACGGCAAGATACACCTAATCAATAATGCGTTAGGTCTGCATTCTTACGTTGCTAAGAATCACGGTGGAAAGATCAAATCAAAGAATGAAATTCGTATCGCCAGTGTTTTTAAAAATGCACCAGAACCTTTGCTAAGAATGCTGGTGGTACACGAACTGGCGCATATTAAAGAGAAAGAGCACGACAAAGCCTTTTACCAACTATGCTGTCACATGGAATCGGAATATCATCAACTTGAGTTGGATGCCCGTTTATTCATGATGTATTTAGATTTAAAGAAGTAGCCCAATGAGCCAATCACAAAATAGAACGACGCTAAGCCTGTCGAAAAACAGCACTTCATCAGCAAAAACAAAAGACAACCAAGCTGATGTTAAGCCAAGTACAGCTAAGCCAAGCAGCGACAAGCGTATTTCTACAAAGAACACATCTGATAAAAGCCGCAAGAATAGTGCACCTAAAGGCGCGGGCAATAACAAAGCAAAGCGACCTTTTGCAAAAGATAGCAGAGGTAAACCGGGTGCCAATAAAGGATCATCGAATAAGGGTTCTTTCAATAAAACGGCTTTTAACAAGAACGCAGCTCAGAAAAGACGCTCGGCTGAAAAACCTCAAGGTGGATTACACCCAAGAAACCAGCACACTGGCCGCTATAACTTCGAGTTACTAGTTGCAGCCTTGCCTGAGCTAAAAGAGCATCTGATCAAGAATCCGGTTGGCGAAGACACCATTAATTTCTCTGATCCATTGGCTGTTAAGCTACTCAACAAAGCTTTGTTGGCGCATCACTATGGCGTTAAACATTGGGATATTCCTGCTGGTTACTTGTGCCCGCCAATTCCTGGTCGTGCAGACTACATTCACAGAGTGGCCGACATCCTTAATAGCGATGGCCAAGGTGAACCCTATAACCACGCGTCTGTGAAAGCATTAGATATTGGTGTCGGTGCAAACTGTATCTACCCAATCATTGGTGCGACAGAGTATAAGTGGCGTTGTACAGGGACAGATGTTGATTCAGTCTCCATCAAAACAGCGAACTTCATAGCGGAAAGCAACCCTAATCTAAAAGGTAAGATCCGCGCTCGCCTACAAGCTGACTCTGAATCTATCTTTAAGGGCGTGATTAAGGATAATGAACGTTACGATGTCACTATTTGTAATCCTCCATTCCACAGCTCTCTTGAAGAGGCTGAAAAGGGGTCACAACGTAAACTGGATAATCTAGCGGCGAACCGTGCTAAGAAAGCCGGTCAGTCATTCAAGCCTGAAACGAACAAGAAGCCAGTTAAGTTAGATAAATCAACTAAGCAAGCTAAACCAACCTTAAACTTTGGTGGTCAAAAAGCCGAGCTTTGGTGCCCAGGTGGTGAAGCCGCTTTCATTATGAAGATGGCAAGAGAGAGTCAACTTTTTGCTACTCAAGTTTTGTGGTTTACGACATTGATTTCTAAGAAAGATAACGTCGATATGGTTCGTTCAGAGCTTGGCAAGCTTAGAGCTAAACAAGTGAAAGTCGTCGAGATGTCACAAGGCCAGAAGGTAAGTCGCTTTATCGCATGGACCTTTATGGACGATGAGCAAAGACAAGAGTGGATCGCGCTAAAATAGCGGCTGCACTTAGTTAAGATATTAAGTTGAAATTACGTAGGGGCTTGTTGTTAACGCAACAAGCCCGTTTTTTTGTGTTTTTCATATGCGCTAAGCAGAAAGTAACTCATCTAACTTACTCTGATATTTCTGCTCTAGAGCTTTGTTACCTGCTTTGTTTTCGAGATCGACCAAGATTTTAAGCGATGGAATTTGATAGCCATAACGCTGGTGGAATTTGAATAAACGGATTCGAGCGTCATTGTAATCGGCGTCACTCACTTCAATTTTTGATAACTGTAGTATCGATTTTACGCGGTTTGGATCGTGGTCAATCGCTCTGCTGAAGTAGTACTTCGCTTGGTCGGTATTGCCAGCCTTAAATGCGCAAAACGCGGCGTTTTCATAACTTGCAGACACCAAGTAGTAGTAGGGTTGGTCGATGGCGCGATTGAAGTAATTATCGGCTTGTTCGTATTCGCCCTGTTTACACAAGAAGGTACCGTAGTTGTTCAATACATTGCCATTTCTTGAATCAAGACTGAGTGCTTTGCGGTAAGTGCTTCTCGCTTCATCTACTTCACCCACTTGTTCGTAGTAATGCGCCATTGAAAGCCGAGCACGGTAGTAGCTAGGTGCGTGTTTAATCGCGAGCTCAAGGTTTTCACGCGCTCTCACCATATTGCCTTGTCCCATATAGCCCAAACCTAATTCGATTCGAGATTCAGACATCGCGATAGGATCACTTTCAATCTTTGGCGGTCCTTCAGTGACAGAGACACAACCGGCCAAGGAAAGCGAGGCAAGTAGTACCACACTTGATAACGAAAGAGGGCGGGACAACGAAATCGGATTTGAAAATGATGGCTTGGCAGGCATGTGAAGCTCCTTATGAACACCAACCCATCATATGAAATCAAACCCATTGAAGTCGTAAATCTATCATGGAATGCGACCCACACACCATAAAAAACCGCGTCCAATTCGTCGTTTTATCAACAACATACTGAACACGGTTTATGTGTTTGTGAATCGGAAGAAAGAACTTAATCGTCTTTGGTAAAGTTGTCTTCGCTGAAATGATCCAGATCGTAAGGCGTTTGTTGGTAAACGCAGTAGTTTAGCCAGTTTGAGAACAACAAGTGTCCGTGGCTGCGCCAGCTTGCAACCGGTTTGTTGTCTGGATTGTTATTCGGGTAGTAGTTGATTGGTATCACAGGCTCCATGCCTTCACCCAAATCTCGAATGTACTCATTGTGAAGTGTGTGAGAGTCGTACTCAGGGTGACCCGTTACAAACACGTTTCGCTTATCTTTGGTTGCTGCTAGGTATACGCCTGCAACATCAGAAGTTGCAAGAACATCAAGGTCAGTATGTTCCGCTAAGTACTCTTGAGAGAAGTCCGCATAGCGAGAGTGCGGAGCTAAGAATGTATCGTCGAAGCCACGTAAAATAGGGTGGTATGGGTTATGTATCTCGTGGTTATAAACACCAGACAGCTTCTCTTTACGAGTGCGTTTTGGCAAATCATATAATAACTTCAAACCAGCCTGAGCCGCCCAACACACGTATAGCGTTGAAGTAACGTGCTTGTTTGCCCATTCCATGATGGTTTTCAGGTGATCCCAGTAGATCACATCTTCAAATTGAACCAAGCCAAGCGGCGCACCAGTGATGATCAATCCATCAAAGTTTCTTTCTTTGACCATTTCAAATTGGCGGTAGAAGTTATCAAGGTGTTCAGTCGGTGTGTTTTTACTTGGTCGGTCATCAATGCGCAGCAGCTCTACATCCACTTGCAATGGGCTGTTCGATAGTAGGCGTAAAAATTGAGTTTCAGTTTCAATCTTCTTCGGCATTAGGTTGAGGATCAAGACTCGAAGTGGACGAATTTCCTGTGTCGATGCTCTTGATAACGGCATAACGAAGATGTTTTCTTCACGAAGAACATCGGATGCTGGCAATTGGTCTGGAATGCGAATAGGCACAGCTTTCTCCCTAAGCTAGATATGTAGACGTCTATACATCTAAATCTATAGTAGTTTGATACGCTTGTCGATATGCAAAATGGATAGATGTAAATTATTTGTGTTTTCTATCAGAAGCAATCCACGCGCTTCGAGGGGAGTCTCATTGTATTCAGTGATTGTCTGAGTCGTGTGTAAGTACTTGGTTTTCGTATGCTGAGCAGAGGCAGTTATCAGAGCAACTCGTTACTATTTACGATAAACTCATGTTTTCGAATTAGCCTGTAAAGTGACAGATGAAGTTAATACTCATTCGAGGGTTGCCCGGCTCTGGCAAATCAACAAAAGCAAAAACCTACGATGCATTGCATGTCGAAGCCGATATGTATTATGTGAATGAGCAAGGTGAGTACCATTTTGATCCTAGGCAGCTGCAACAAGCTCATGAGTGGTGTCAAAACACAGCTGAAAACGGCTTAAAGCAAGGGTTTGATGTGGTTGTTTCGAATACCTTTATTAAGCATTGGGAAATGAAAGCCTACCGCCAACTTGCACTCAAATATAAAGCAGAATTAATTATCGAAGTGTGCCGAGAGCAATATGGCACTATTCACGACATTGAACCTTCAGTAATTAAGCGTATGGCGAAAGACTGGCAAGAATAGCCTCGTTCTTCTTCTGCTTGCGTGGCTGAATGGCAAATAGAATTAAATTAATAGAATAACTCCAAGGTAAAGATTGAAATGGCAAAGCGCTCAGTTGTGGTCGACATGACTTCTTATGGTATCTATTCCACGTGGGATTCCAAATCTAAAGACCTTCCAAAAATCCAAGAGTTCACCACCACCGTTGATGCTGAAATCGACGTGGAATTTGGCTATATCTTGAATATCAAAAAAGCCAAAGGCGAAAAGATCCGCTACTGCATCTATCACCCGAATATCACCACAGACAAGGGCGAAGTGCTCGAACCGTTCGATGGTGAAGAGTATGTCGGCAACAATGACTGGGATTTCTACTTAGGTGACACTATCTGGGCACCTGTCTCGAACAAGTTAGGTAAATGGCGCATGACGGTTGAGCTAAAAGGCAACATTATTGCTGATAAGACATTCGACCTCGTAGCAAAAGACGAAGGCCAATTCTGGAAGCGTAGAGGGTTTTAGATTCGACCTTCTATGTTCACCTAAATAGCAAAAAGCCGAGCATCGTGTTGATGTCTCGGCTTTTTTCATTGTGCTAGATAGAAGTGACTACCCAACTAATGGATTCGATTATTGCGTTACGTAAGCCACAACAAACTCAGTGATTGCGACCATGTCTTTCACTGCAATGTACTCTTCAGTGGTGTGAACTTTCGCCATACCAGTAGAAAGGTTAACTGTTGTCAGGCCTTTTGCGTTGAAGTTGTTTGCATCGCTACCGCCGCCAGTGCGTTTAGTGTTCGCTGTGACGCCAAGCTTCTCAAACGCCGATTTGATAGAAAGAATGTGCGGATGATCGTCTGCAATAACGAATGCATCGTAAGCACGAGTTGATTCGATTTCTACTTCAGCGCCGAACTGCTTAGCACTTTCTTGGAATGTAGAGATCATATGTTCAACTTGAGCCGTTAGCTTTTCGCCGTTTAGAGAACGTGCTTCAGCCACGACTTTAAGCTCTGGCATTACGATGTTAGTCGCTTGACCACCTTCAACAATACCAACGTTTGCTGTCGTTTCTTCATCGATACGAAGTAGGTTCATCTTAGTGATTGCGTCTGCAGCAACTTGAATTGCGCTGATGCCTTCTTCTGGTGCTAAACCAGCGTGAGCAGGGCGACCTTTGATTTTAGCAACAATCTTCTGCTGGCCAGGCGCTGCGTTTACGATGGTGCCAATTGGACCGCCTGTATCAAGTACGATTGCGTGCTCAGATTGAATGTAAGACATATCGAAGTTCAAAGAGCCGAACAGACCGCCTTCTTCGAATACAGTAAATGCAATCTCGATAGTTTTGTGCTCTTGTCCTTCAGCTTTAATGCAACGAACCGCTTCCATGATAGCTGCGATACCAGACTTGTCGTCACCACCTAGAATTGTGTTGCCTTTTGAACGGATGATACCGTCTTCGATGATTGGCTCAATGCCGATGCCTGGCGTTACTGTGTCCATGTGGCAGCTGAACACTGTGCTACCTGGAAGAGTGCCATCTAGACGAGCGTAGATGTTGAAACCATTAGACACTTCTTCAGGAACCGCCAGTTTGTGAACTTCAAAACCTAGTTCACCGAGTTGCTCAGCCAAAGCTTCAGCAATCGCTTTTTCGTTACGAGATTCACTATCAATTTTCACTAGATCGCAGAAATGTTCTACAAGACGTTGTTTATTAATTTGGGTCATTGTTAATTCTCATTATGCTTCCGCTTGTTCAAAAAGAAGCCGCGGAGGTAGGAACAGGAAAATCACTATAACGCCAATGAGGTAGATGATTGTCTGAGTTAAATCAAGAAAGTTGCCTGATTATTCTAATTAATGAGAAAAACCCAATTCAGATCCACCAGTGCGCAGGATTTTAATCTGTATATCTGTCGGGTATAATGTTTGACTGCTCTTAAAAAAACGTCAATAAAATTGGAATTCAATCAATAATGGCCCTGATAAATGAATAGAAACAATGTGTTAGGTTCATTCCTTTTCGTGGTGCTGATGAGTATTGTGCTGGGGCTGTATTTGCTCTATCCAACTTATGACGACGATTTAAAGCATATTCGCCCTGAAAACCCGAGTGTTTATAGTCCAGAGAAAGAGTTATCACTCTCTCAATATGGATCTGCGTTGATCGATATTCTCGATGTATCTCGTGGTGACCCTAATTTAGCTTCCCTACAACTTGAGGCTCTCCAAGCCAAGTTCCCAGACCAAGATAAAGCCATCTATCGTGCTTACGAATTGATGATTTTGTCGAACCTCGCGCAACATAAGTTGGATACCAAAGCGGTTTCCGAATACGTCAGGCAGATTAAAGCACTCGCACAACACGAACATATGGGTTGGTTAAAGGCCCAATCTCTCGTTGAATTAGCGATCGAATACATCAGTACGGGTGAGCTAGCGGAATCTGAAATCCAAATCAGAGCTGCGATAGATATCGCAGAATCGCTCCACTATGAAGAGTTGTTGATTAAGGCCTATAACACGGCTGGTGTCATCAACAACATCCGCAATGACTTTCCTGAAGCTCAATACTTTTTCCATAAAGGTTTAGACCTTGGTAAGAAGTACCCTCAACACATCTACAACAGCAAGTTAGTGTCAAACATGGCATTGCTTTATATCTATTTGGAAGACTGGCCTAAAGCGCTCAAGCTGATTAAAAGAGCCAAAAAACTCTATTACAAGAGTGGACTACTCGAAGCGTCTACCATTGGAGTGCTGCATGTGAATGAGTCTTTTGCTTATCTGCGCAGTGGTGATTTGGTCAAAGGGCGGGAAGCATATCAAAGTGCGGCTAAGCTTAATGGCGATAACGTGAGTGAACGATACAAAATCATCCTATTAAAAGCAGAGAGTGATGTGTTGTTGGCGGAAAAGAACTTTGAGTCAGCACGACAAGTCGCAAACTTGTGTCTTAGATACCCAGGAGTGGACAAATACACACTTCAATTGGGGCAGTGTTACCTAAATAGAGCCTTAGCGAACATTGGTTTGAACCGAGATAATTTTGTTTTTGCTGATCTAAAGCGATCGTCTGCAATGTTCGATGTTGTGGGGACTCGCAGCTGGAAGGTCCTCGGCTTAAGAACACTTGCTGAATACTATGATTCGAGAGGCGACAGCGAGAACGCACTTCGTTACTTCAAACTCTATTACAAGGGCAACAAAGCGCTGCTATTTGATAAGCGCCAGAGTGATATCTTTTTACTAGAGCAAGATTTCGCTACAGCATCATTAGCTCAAGAAAACGAACTGCTTAACGCAGAAAAAGAGTTGGGTGAGCTGACATTAGATAAGCAGCAATTACGGAATCGAATCGTCGTCGCTTTGGGTATCATGGTGATGATAAGCGCCACGTTACTATTGATAAGGTTACGCTCGATCCAGAAGACCAACAAAGAACTACTTAAGCAATCAACAAGATGCGAACTGACAGGCTTATACAATAGGCGTTACTTAGAGCAACGGTTAACTCAGCCGATGCCACATCATTTGTCGTCGTTTGGGTATACGCTCGCTATTCTAGATTTAGACCGCTTCAAACAAGTTAATGACACTTATGGCCATGATATTGGTGACCAAGTGCTGGTGGAAGTCGCTAAGCGTTTAGAGAAAATCTTATCAACAAACGATGTAGTGGCAAGATGGGGTGGGGAAGAGTTTGTTTTGTTGCTGGCTGGGAATCAAGATCCTAATAAAGAGCTTGAACTGATAAGACAAGCGATCGCTGACCGACCGATTGAAACGCATTCTGGCCCATTAGAATTAACCACATCGATTGGTGCGACGACTCATCTAACGGGGCAACAGTTGAATAGCCGTACCTATAAGAAACACTTGAAATCGGCAGACGATGCTTTGTATCAAGCTAAGCAGTCAGGGCGCAATAAAGTCGTTATCATATGAGTTCCTAAACTTAGTTAATCCCCTGCAATCAAGAAACCTGAACTTCAATAACTAAGCGAATAAGAGTGCTTATCTGAACTAATACGGCTATTTACTCTTATTCGCTTAATTCATACTGTGATTTGGCTTGGTGGGTTACTTAGCGACACCTTGAAGCATCTCAACCAATTCGCCTTCTGTCGCTGGTTCACTAGCGAGTTCAATCACAGCCGAAGCTCCTCCCTTTAACATGTAGGCTTGGGTTCCGCAGTGGTCATAGTGGAACCATTTACCATCTACACATACGTCGGTATAACATCTTGGGTCTTGTTTAAGTTCCATATCAATTTCCTTATTAACATTTGCCTAACGTTTTTCAGACTAGTTGATCACAAATCTAGGTAAATTGATCTAAATCAATCTAGAGTGTAATTGATGATTTAATTATCAAAATAAGAGAGGTGTGTCTAGCGAAGGAGCGACCTCTCGTTGGGCACTGCGCTCAAAGGTCGTGATTCTGGTTGGCAACTCTCGCTCTTTTGCTTGCCAGGTGATGCTTTTCTACATACGCTAGCTACTCTCTTAATCCCTATACAGACTTGATTGTGTTGGAAAATGACTAATATCTTTATCGTTGTAATTGTTCTGGTTGTGTTCTTTTACTTTATTCAAAAGTATGTGGTGAAACACGATGACACCAAAGACCACGCTTATCAGAAGAAAGGCGCGTTGATGTCGGCGCAACAGGCGACATTCTATAATGCGCTAAAATCAGCTGTGGGCAACCATGGGGAAGTGTTTGCTAAAGTCAGCATGTCGAACGTACTTGTTCCTGCTAAGACGAACAATAAGAAGAATTGGTTTATCGCCAACAACAAGATCTCACGTAGTTACTTCGACTTTGTTGTTTGCGACCCGCGAACGCTAGAGCCCCGCGTTATTATCGAACTTGATAACGGCAAAGAGCTCAATAAAGGGAAAGTCGATCGCGAAAAGCTACTAATTCACGTGTGTAAATCGGCAGGTTTACCTCTGATTGGTGCATCTATTAAACACAGCTACCAAGTGAGCCGTTTGAAGAGGTTACTGGCAGCACACATCGATTTAATCGAGCCATCAAAAGAAGTGCGATTTTGTAAGAAGTGTGGTAGCCCAATGATCATCAAACTGGCAAGCCAAGGCGATTACAAAGGCCGACGCTTCTTCACTTGTAGCCGCCAGCCAAACTGCACCTATACCGAAAACTACAACGTTGTATTCGATGTTGAAGAATAGTTGGTATCGATAGTAATGCATCCGGTTGGACTCCATTCAATCGCTTAGATACGAATAAGTTATACAAACTAAAAAGCCGAGCATTGATTATGCTCGGCTTTACTAATATTAAGTGGATTGGTTTAGACTAAAACGCGTAACGCATACCGAGCTGTAGCTCATCTTCGTCGTTATCGCCTTGCCCACCTTCGCCCTCGTCTAACATGTTAAACTTATAACTACCAAAGAAGGCCACATCGCCAATATAACGTGCGTATTCTAGACCGATAAAGTTAATGTCGTAATCTGCAATATCGTCAGCTTCAAAGTAGCTGTAGGTCAGGTTGACGGTGTTGGCACCAAACGAGTATCCCAAGTAAGCATCGGCAGAATCGTAGTCTGAATCTTTTACGCGTCGACCTGAAATACTACCAAATTGATAGAGTGCGGCGAACCAAACCCCCTGATCGTTGGTGTACTTAACCGCACCAATATAGGCATCAGAAGTTTCTGTATCTGTCCCAACGCCATAGGTTTCATCACTTGACGCATAACCGACGCCAATATCTAACCCAATCGAAGTGCTGCCGGCGACAACTGCACCGAAGCCGTCACTTTGTGCTGATTCACTATCTGAATTGAAATTGCCATCAATTTGAAAGGTGATGTTGTCGCTTGTCAGTTCATAACGTAAAACATTTTTTGCTCGATCAGCAGTCGACACCGTGTATTCATTGATATAGCCGCTGAAGGTTTCAGCCATATCCGTCCAATCGGTTAAGTAGGTAACGGCATTATTTTGGTGGCCATAATAGACGTTACCGTGATTGGTTTGAACACCCGTATATAAGAATCGAGTGTTAATGCCGATATCATCTGATGCGCCATCTTCAGACTCTGTTAGTTCGAATTCATATTTCCCAAAAAAGGAAATATCGTCCGACGCTTTTTGTGTGCCATCGACACTTAAGCGGACACGTGATCTATCACTATAGGTGCTACTATTACCAGCACTTTTATTCGCATCAGAGAAATTCCCTCGAACTTCTGCGCGGCCGCCGATATTGAATACTGTTTCATCTGTCTCATAAATGGTCGCCGCCGATACGGCAGATGTCGATAGTATGCTCACCACTGCAATGGCGATATGTGATTTTTTCATAATTTATTCCCTATTTTTCACACTTGTATTTATCGCAAACCATAAATTCACGTATAGCATTGAATTTAGATTATTGATTCCTACAGGTTATGAATATAGGCGCGCTTTACCATTATGCAAATTTCATTATGTATTACTGTGCTGTATGTATTCAAAATAGCTATGATGTGTGGGGTTGGGTTTTGAATTGCTTATAGATTGTTGCTCTTGAGGGAGATTAATTGTAGCTGATGTTTTTCGACTATAGAGTGCTATCGTATTTATGTATGTTGGTAATAACCCGGCCACTTTATATGAAAAATCCGAATTTAGTCATTGCGGCCTAGTAATTCGATGACGACGATTACAAAATCGTGGTGATTTTTATGAATGATGTATTTCAGTGAGTTACAAAGCCTCTGCGTGCCTTTCACTTATAATGATCAAAATACTACGGTAACCCAATGGGCAAGCAAAATTTTTGACACTAAATATAGGCATTGATCTATACCTGTATGGTTACTGTAAAGACCAAGAAAAACGGTATAGACAACAAAAATCCCAAATTGAACACATTAGGTTAGTTAATTGGTTGTCATCAAGGATTAGAATTTTTTCTAACTAAACTTTGTTTTTCAGCGGTTTGACGATAATCTGGGTGTAAAATCGACATGTTGTTATGTCTTTGATTGCAAAGTGAGCAAACGAATCGCAAGATGCCAGTTAATACTTGCACCATCTGTTTATCATAGATATCATCGTTGGCGTTCTAAGGGAATGCGTCCGTAGCTCAGTTGGTTAGAGTACCGCCTTGACATGGCGGGGGTCGGTGATTCGAGTTCACTCGGACGCACCATTCCTTATTTGTTTTTATTGCATAACTATTGAGTTTGTCACAATGGTAGTAATAAGAAATTAGAACATCGCCCGCTTAGCTCAGTTGGTTAGAGTACTTGCATGACATGCAAGGTGTCACTGGTTCGAGTCCAGTAGCGGGCACCAAATTCGTTCTTTCTGAACAAGCAAAAAGCCCACCTAGCGTGGGCTTTTTTGTGTCTGCGTTTCTGGAAAGTACCTTAAATAGCATCATTCTTGTCTGCCTCCCCGTTGAATAATTATTGGATGAGCTAAGTGACTCATATCTCTCAAACTCGATTTGTGACCGCGTGGTGACCATGCTGTGACAACCTTCTAAGCATCTACAGTTTGGAGTAACAGAACATTTAAGAAATAGTCATCAGCACATTTTTAAAAAGAATGCTCTCGTTAATCTGAGTCTGGTGCGGTTTGAAGGGTCCAGCACTACGGTTAATGCAAAACTACTATAGAACTTAGGCTCAAGTTATCAACGTTAACTTTGTGCGGCCAGTGAAGTGGGTGTGCTACAAATTATAGTGTTCTTGTTAACGGGTGATGGCTGATGAGTTATTTCAAGGTGAACTAGGCGCCAGTTGTAGGTGAGGGTAGATTCAAGCAGAGTATAGAAATGTTCAAAAATGGGAAATAGAAAAGAGCCAAATAAACATGGGTTCATTTGGCTCTTTTTTGAGTAGCTCTCATTAATGCAATTGCTTCAAAGAAAAACTGATCCGTGATTGCATTGCAATCAACAGCCAACTGGCATCTCGATTATTTGGTTTGTCTTTACATAGATGTAGTGCTTTTAGTACACCGCGCGTGACTGAATCAATAAAGACATGTTCATGATGGAATTTATCTGGCCACAGTTCAGTACGTTGCTTGATAAGTTCGTAAATTTCATCGTATAGCCAATCAATATCTTGATGAGAGATTTTCTGAAAACGCTGAGCCTGAAGAATGTCACAGCACAAACTGGTGCAGTGAATAGCTAGAGGTGAATAAGCCATTTACTTTCCTCCATTTAAATTAGCATCTAATAACTTTTCAAAAGCACTGCCGTCTTGCCTGGTTAGGTTTGGTATATATCGGCTGTAAACTGTGAACAGCATTTTTGTAGTGGTATGGCCCATTTGGCGAGCTATCCACTCAGGTGCTTCTCCGGCTGCTAACCATAATGTTGCAGCCGTATGTCGAGTCTCATAAGGGCGGCGATATTCCATTCCCAAGTTTTTAAGTGTCGGCTTCCAGATTCGGTCTCTGACGTTACCTTTATCTAAAGGGTTTCCAGCTGCATTGCAGAACACATACTCCTTAGTACCAGTCACTTTGTATTGGGATTTTATAGCTTTAAGTACAACAGATGACATTTGAATGTCTCTTGTTGAACCCACCGTTTTCGTTGTGTCTGAACGGCCGTGTACAAACGTTTCTCGAACTGAAATTAAACCACGCTCAAAATCTACGTACTTCCATTTCAGACCATCGATCTCTGAGGTGCGCATTCCGGTGAAGAAACGAACGGTGAAGTAATCTTTAAAATCGGAACGTACCGATGATAAAAACAAGTTCACTTCGTTAAAATCAAACGGGTTTACATTAGTGCGTTCAACACGTAGTGGTTTGATGTTTTCAAACGTCGAACGAAAATCATAGCGATCTCCGGCTTCGCTCAAAATCATGCGCAGTGGTGTCATGACATGATTAATGAACTCGGCAGATAATTTTTTGCCGTTGTTACGCGGTTTCACTAAAGAAGCACGGTACTTTAAGATGTCAGGTCGAGAGATCTTCGCGACGTCTAAATGCCCGAAGTGAGGTACAAGGTACGACCATAAGTAGATCTTTATACTGTCCTTATAGCTTTCTTTCCAACGCACTTCGTTTTCGTCGTACCACTCCTGTGCGAAGCTTTCGAACAAGACAGTTTCAATTCCTTGTAGCCCTTGTACTGCCGTTTTGTAATTACCAAGTAATTCCTGTTTGCGTTTTTGAGCTTGGATGTCTTGTTTCAAAAATGTTTGAGCTTTCTTAGACTCAGGGAAGTACTCACTATATACAAAACAACTCAGGCGAATGTCCGCTTCAATTTGATTTAGCAGTTTCTGTAGCTTGCGTTGGTTTACTTGAGTTGCAGGCAGTGCAGTTTGCTCACGGCAACGCATACCTTCATATCGGAAGTCGAGATAGAGCTTACCGCTACGTGAATTGATACTACCCATGACACACCCTCCCGCCAGCCATTGGAATATACTGAAGGTTACGTGATGCAGATTGGTATAATTCTGCCTCTACCTCTTCCCAAATTTAGAGAATTTTTCTACCATTGAATGGTCGAATGTAGTGTTTACCTTCGATGAAAATTGAATCTCGCAGAGTCGAATTGATATAGTTGGCGCTAAATTTGATACGACCTGCAAGCTCTTTTGCTGTAAGTAATAATTGGTCCATTTGACCTCCATTGTTTGTGTCTTATCAGGACGCATTATTGTATCTTTTAGGAATTGATGTGTGATTAGATATAACTTAAAGGAACTTATAGATAAAAAATCAGCGGAAGAGGGACGGAAGATCTCTGGAGCTCAAATTGCTGCCGAAATAGGTATTCAGCGTTCGGCCATGGCGAAAATGATCCGAGATGAAGGGTACACTACAACCACAAAAACTCTTGATGCCTTGTGTCAGTACTTTGATTGTGATGTGTCAGAGGTTATTTGGTATCAGAAAAGGAATATTAGCTAAAAACTTATCGAGTGACATGTAGGGTGTTTTTAGTCGTCACTTTACAATAGATGTAGGCTGCTGTTTTAAAGCATTCAGCAAGGAGCGTATATTCATGGATCTTTACACCATAAATACAGTCAGCCCTAGTTTCGAGTAGACAGGTAATGTTCCATCTAGAACATCACCAATCTTATCGGGCTGTCTCGAACGAACCTTGATTTATCTAGGTAGACTTTCGTCAAAGTGAGCAGTCAATTGATAGGCTTCTGGTTGTTCTTTTAGCAGCTTTTGGTCTTGTATGACGCCCATACGTCGCAAGTAATAACTGACTAAAGCTCCACGAGTTACTATTTCCATCTTCTTGTTTTTCATAGCGTAGTCGTCAGCAACAACAACTTGTTGTTGCTCAGACAAGTAAGGATTAGGTGTAATCGTTAACTTAACTTGATGGTTCCAGTTGTCATCATGTTCTCGCATTTTTGGTGACTTATCCATTAAGTCAGGTTCGTTCCTAAAGCGACTTAACACGAAATCTCGAAATTCATTTTTCTCTTCACAATATGCTCTTACATGCCACCTGATCCCATCATAGACTAAGCTGTGAGGCGCAATAATTCGACCTCGAACCTCAGGTGTAGAGAGCGATACATAGTCAATATCGACTCGAAGGTTAGCCCTTGCTGCCGCAATTAATCCTCGAACAATGCTTGGTGATATAGCCCTTTCAGGAACGTTCAATACGGTCGATTGAGCTTCCCCCCAATTAAAGAACTCGAAGGTCTCTTCTTGGTTATATTGCTGATGAAGCATAAGTAGATACTCATGAGCAGTGCCTTGAGTAAATAAAGGCTTAAAGTTGTCTGCTGGCCTATAGCCTTTAATTGTTCTATCCAGTATCAATTGACCTTGGTCAGTTAAGCTAATGTACTTGTTGATATCCCTGGAAGCTTGTTGTCTCCCTATGTGAAAAGCATCACATAGGTGATTTGTCGTCAGTCGACCCTCCCAAAGAGCAATTATCTCAATTAGTCGAAATCGTACTTGTTGGTCCCATTTGATATCTGCTTGATTCATGTTCGTGCTCATAAATGTTACATGTTGATGTATACAGTATATACATGTAGCAAAAAAGTACATATATTTATTATGGATATTGAGAAGGGCAGGAAAAGTCAGGAATCTTTACTGTGAGAGAGTCGATGGTATTGAAAGCTGTAACCTGATTTAGTGGCCACAAATTCAAACTGGTTGATTTTCAGTCAAGAAAAACAACATAACTCGAGATAGATACGATGATGTATGCCGGATTGACCAAAGTTATCGCAATAAATTCTTATCAGAAAAACAAGATGTTTTCTGAGTATTCTTTTGACGCTCCCACTCAGATCACTGGCGGTAACGGAGAAGGCAAAACATCACTTTTAAGGCTCATTCCGTTTTTTTATGGGGCGACTGGCACGCAGATCGTCAGGAAATCGAATGTCAATAAGCCCTTTGCCGAATGGTATTTACCACACAACAACAGTTATATTGTTTTCGAGTACATTACTGCTCGTGGTCAAGTTGCTCATGTCATTTGTTATCGAAACCTTAGTACTAAAGGTGGCATTGTTTACCTTTTCGTTAAAGGTCAGTTTGAGCAGTCAGTGATCATTAAACAAGACAGCGAAGATAAGCCTTACGCTATCGGCTGTACAAAGCTGGCCGCGGAGCTGAACGCTAACGGCTTAGAATACGAGTCGCGTATTACTAGCGTCAAAGAGTACCGCGAAATTATCCAAAATATTAATGCAGGGAATTTGAGCAATCAGTTCCTGAGCTACTCTTTGTGCTCTGGTCGTCATGATGTCCGTCACATTGAAAAAATCACAGCGGCGTTGATTCAAGGTGAATTCAATATGGCCGACACAAAGGCGCTTTTCCTGGATATCCTCGAGCAAGGAAATAGCACATTAGAGTTTGGTGTGGATGCAAACAGAATTGAACAATGGTGTGATGACTACAACGGCCTAACAGCGTTCCTAGCCAAAAAAGAAGCGTTCATTGAAGCTATTGCGAACAATAAGCAGATTGCCTATCTAACCACTCAGCTCGCCAATGCCTTAACAATCATTCGTGAAGCCTCTGAAAGCCTTGATGAATCTCTTAAGAAAACCGAAATCGAGCGCTCAGATTTTCTTGAAAACAGTGACAAGCAGATTGGCGAAATTAATCAAGATAAGCTTGATAAAGAGGTTCAAAAGAGCGCTCTTCAACGCTCTATCACAAGTATTAACTCTGAGATCGAAGTACATCACAGCAAGCTTATAACATACGAAAATAGTGGTTATCCAGAACTGTCCGTTAAGCTAAAGCAATTGCCAGAAATGGAAGACAGGGTGGCACAACAAAGACAAAGTTACGCCGATCTTGAAACTAAGGTAAATGATGCGAAAGCAAAGTATGAGAAAGACAAACAAAACCTTGTTAGTAAGTTCAATAAAGAAAAGTCTGACCTAACAGAGCAAAAACTTGATGCCGAGAAAGAGTGCAAGGTTAAAAAAGACAAGATAGACGATGTATATCAGCCACAGTTAAAGGAACTGACCCAAACCCATACGATTTTTACAGCGGATAAATCTCAGGCTCTTATGGAGCATAGGGCTGAACTCGCTACTCAAAAGCAGCGACTAAAGAACCCAGATATTGATGAGTTTCTCATTGAGCAGAGAGAGCAGTTGGAGTCTGAGAAGGACAGATTACAAGAACAAGTAGACACGTTAAAACACACGACAACTTTGAGTGAGAAGGAAGGAGTCAACTTACAAACTAAACGTGAAAAACTACTCGAAAGATTAGAGGCCACTCGTCGAAATATGCGCGATGCCGAAACCAGGCTGAAAGTAGTCAGTAACCGATTAGACCCAGATTCAGGAACCTTGTTCTCGTTCCTGGAGGCTAATCGACAGGGGTGGCAAAGCTCTCCACTTGGTCGTGTTCTCACCGATGAGCTTTTGATGGACACGACACTCACACCATCAATGACTGAAGATTCAGGTTCAATGTACGATTTATATATCGATACGAGCAACCTAGCAGATTGTAGTGTCACCAACAAAGCTGATGTGGAAGAGCAGGCTCACTTGATGGACCGTATCGTTGAGCTTGAAGACGCAGAGGCTGATTTCAATAAGCAAATTTTGAAAAATGATTTTGCTGTTAAGCAGTCAACGCTTGAGTTATCACGATTACGCAATGAACTGCGAAACGCTGAGGGTGACCTATCACAAACTAAGGTTAACCTTAAAAACAAGAAAATAGAGATTGCCCGTGCAAAAGAGAGCTTAGTCGAAAAAATTAATATAAACATCAAATCGATTGAGAAAGCTATAGCCCTGATTGATAGGGAAATCTCAGTAACGCTTGAACGTTTTGAAGAAGCAAAATTAGAGCTAAACAACGACAGGCTTACTCAAATTAGCAATGTTGAATCATCACTTGATCTCACGATCGGAGCTATAGATGAACTACTGGAAAAAAGTACTCTGACGTTGGGCGAGAACAAACAGCGCATCAAAACGGAGTATGAACAGCGGTTGAGTGATCAAGGTATTAGCGGTGAAATCTATCAACGCTACAAAGAAGAAATTGAATTGCTTGATAATGAGATCAAAAACTTAAAAGTGAAGTCTCATAAAATCAAAGAATACGAGATATGGCTTGCTGTTTATGAAGTGGATGATCCTAAGAGACGTGACGATCGAAATACTAAGGTCAAAGAACTTGAAACGGTGCATCAAGAGTTTGAATCTTTTGAAACTAAACTGAAAGAGTTGAGAGCCAAAGCTCATCGAACCAAAAAAGAGTTTGATGAGAAGCTCTCTATCTTGAGAAACCACAAACAGCGAGCTGACAGTGCAATCTCTCGCCTAACTAACTATGTGATGTTTGAGGGCGAAGAAGGCAGCCAAGAAGCGCTCGATTATAACGGCGATTTAAATTCACTCTTGAGCTATGTAGAGAGCAAACTCCCGGAGTTAGAGAGGCTTACTAAGCTACGTAAAAAAGATATACAACAGATGGAAACTATCACTCTCAACCTTGGTGACGGGGAGCTGTATCGTTTCTGGAATGAAAGCAGCCGAAACGCCATTACAGAGGATATTGTTGCTAGTGACTCTAAGCGAATAGATATTCTAGAAATCATCATGAATGACATTATTCCTCAGGTGACCAGCATAACAATTGAAAGCGCGGTCAACATGGGGCGTATGCTCGTTGACTTCAAGCATCGGCTACTCGGCTTCGACCGTGACATTAAGAAACTTGGTCGTAATATCTCTGAACAAGTAAAGCTCAATAACACGTTCTCGGTGGTTGGTTCTATTGACATTAACGTTGAAAGTTCACTTTCCAAACTACAAGGTTGGCAAGATATTATTAACTTCTCTGAGATTTACGAAGAGTGGGATAAAACGGGATCTGCTGAGCTACCAACCAAAGAGTTTTTCAACGCTTTAAGCACACTGACATACCATATTAGTGCCGAGAAAGTTAAAAAGCCTACTGAGCTGTTTGACATCAAATTTGAAGTCATCGAGAACAACCAGCGTAAAACGGCCAAAACAGATAAAGATATGCGTGATTTGGCCAGTAATGGTACGAACTTGCTCATTCAATCCATGTTGTATTTAGCACTTCTGACACAACAACGTGGAGCAAGTCGACTATCAATAACTTACCCAACCGATGAGATTGGTAAGCTGACGGCAGAAAACCAAGCCAAACTGCTCAAAATGATGGGGGCACATAACTTCAATGTTATCGCGGCTCAACCCGATGGCAATAATCGTACGGCCAACTTATTTAAGTATCTGTATCACTTAACGCCTTACAAGAACATTTTCAACAAACCTAAAGTAAGCAAACTTGCGTTAGCTAAAGCCGCTGAAACTAGCACAGGAGTAGAAGCATGAAGCCAGTATCACAAGTCTTAGAATCTCTACTTAGTGGTAGCTTTATCTGCCCAGCAACGGATCGTGAAGCTTACAAGACGCTTAAAGAGGATCGTACACGCCGAGAAATCAATCAAGCGTTGACTCTTATGGGGCGCGAGCTCCAATGTACGAGCAGAACCAGCGCCTATTATGTTACCTATAAAAGTATCGACGACCACAATCGTCGTCAGGTGACCGCGTTGATGAGTAATGTACACGGTATCATTCGACCTGTGGTTAAGTTCGTAGCGACAGTCAGTGAGGCTGCTCAAGTTGAAGCTGTGATGGTTGGTGGTGATGAGTTAAATGTGCCTGTGCTGAGTGCGCAAATCCAATCGTCTCCTAGCTTGATGGAGAAACTCGATAGTATTTATCGACTTCCAAAAGTGAGTCGGAAAAAAGTGCGTGACAGTGCAGCGGATAAACTCAATGTAGTTGTCGAATTTCTGGTTAAAGAAGGGGTGGCTCATTTAGTAAACAAAGAGCGCCAACTCTATGTGATGACGGGAAAATTAGACTTTGTCTACGAGGTGCTCGATTTCATCGATACGCATGAAAAGATCGTTGAGACAGTTAACAAAGCAAACGAGAACCAAGGGGAGTTCGACTTTTGATGAGCCCTCAAAACAATGGGAAACATGGTGGTGTTAACCACATGCTTCGCTTAATCAGCCAAGCAAAGGACACATTAACGCATGTTTTTGAAAATGGCACGATACGTGAGACTCATGAAAACGCCAATGACCTACGTAAATTAAAAGAAGCCCGTGTTGTTATCGTGACAAGCCGCGGCTACCGCGTGCACCCTAAGATGGAAGCATTGATGAACTACTTCCTTGAAACGGAAGCGAGTTCATTTCTTGGGACTCAACATGCTGAGCGCATTCCAGAAATTCAGAGCTTAGCGCAAGAATACCTGGAAGCTAAATTAAATGGCAAAAGAGAACAAGAGGCGGATAGGTTTAATAGCCTTGAAGGTGTCGTTTATGAAATCACAATGGACTTGCAAGAGTCTTGTCGTCGTCTAAGAAACCGTATCAGTTATGACTTTGGCTATGGCCATACGCTCGCTCAAAAACAAAAAGAGAACCAAGTTGCTATAGAGCAAGCTGAAAAGCTTGTTAGTGGCATGAAAGCTTTCTCTTTTAAGTTGTTGAGTGAAATGGCTGGAGATAACTCCGAGCTCAACACCTTGTTTTGTGCTGAAATGCACAGTGCGATTCGTAGTTGCCAACAAGAGCTCGGGTCTATTCTAATTCAACTTCGAGCCTTGATGCTGAAGTATCGTAACCGCGAACGCGATAAGGACCTGATCAATGCCTTTGATCGGTTTATTGATCAAGAGCCACACTGGACACCAAGTGACGATTTAATTTTGCCTGATGAGGTAGCAAAGCACGACGGCATTCCGATGTTTTGGCTTTCAGAACCTATTCAATTTGCACATCACCCAAATCCTGATGATATGGACCAAGAGCCGGAATTGGCCGATATTGTTGAAAAAATTACGGCACAGCCCGCCGAACAAGAAGAGCTTCCGGTTGTTGAAGAAGCTGAGCGCCGAGAATTGACTCTTGATGTTGAAATACAAGAGCTGATTGAAGCGGACATTGATTCACATTGCGATACCTTTTTTGCTGAAGCCTTTATTGGTAAGGGAAAAACCAGCATTTCCGCTTTGGAGTATTACGAGCAAATCAATAGTGACTTACCGGAAGACCTTGATCAGCTCACTTGCGCTAAAGACGTGTGGCTATTTAGCGTGCTTAATTTCCATAGTTCAATGCTTCCCGAAGATAGCAAAGGCTTTACCGTTGAGCCTATCGGGTCTTATACCTATTTAGCAAAAGGTAGCAATATAGGTTACGGCAACCTTCACTTAGAAGATGTGTCTATAGCGAGGAAACTGTGAGTAGAATTATTGATGATATAACGGGTAGTGATTTAAATAGGTTAAAGCAACTGTTCTCTCCTGCGAAGGTTAATGAAGGTGCCAGTGTAGCGCTGAGTGGCGTGTTTGATACTTTTCATCGCGACTTTAGTGTTGGGAGCGCCAGAGGAGAAAATTTGCAGCTGACGCCTAGAGATATACGTCAAATTAGGAAGGTGATCAAAGAGCAATCAGGCTTTGATCTTCTAACTGACTCTATCCCGGATTCTCGAACGGATATGGCTCAGTTCTTTCCAAACGAGAAGCTAAGCTCAAGGCCGGTCAAAGACAAAGTCATTAAAATTTATGGGATTTTGTCCACGAACATAAATGGCAAATCATATTACTTACAAGAGGGCATGAACATTGAGGTAGCTCTAAGTCATTTGACGAGCATTGAGCACAGCCAAGTTGTGATTGTTGAAAACTATGAAGCATTCTCTAAGTTTAGATTAGTACAAACCGACATAGGACCTAATCCTCTTATTATTTACCGAGGAGACAAGGACACGGGAGTAATATCAAAAGAAATTGCGTTGGCTTTTCCAGAGGTCGAGCTTATAGCTTGGTTTGATACCGATCCTAAAGGTATTTCTTTAGCTTTATCATCGGGAGCGACTTATATGCTGCTACCTAATTTATCAACAGATACTCTCAAAGAACATGGTCGCTCAGACTTGTTTGCAGACCAATACCAAAACTGGAATCGAGTCTCAAAACTTATCCCCTCCAAGTTAGAGTCCATAATGTCTGAACTGGAAAAAGGGATAACCCAAGAGTCAATCATGGCAAATCAGATAGCCGTAAGGTTACATCAAATTTAGTCACGTAAATGTTGAGCTCCCCTGTAAGTGCGGAGATAGGCACGTTTACCTTGGGGTAATCAATCAAATGTTGTGAAGCTCATGCAGAGTGCCTACAAGACTGTTAAGTGCTGCTAATCTAGCCACTGAATTATTTATAAAGATTAAACGAATTTTGTGGCTTTTTTAAAATGCTCGATCATTTGGATATTTCCTTATCTTAAGGTACGTAAAAAGCGCCTAAAATCGGAGCTTTATCAATTCAACTCATTCAATTTCATATATAATCGCCCTCAATAGTCTGCGCTTGAAAGCAGAGTCCTACATTATTCGAGTAATTAAGAACATGGCAAAAGCACCCGCTAACAAGAAACCCGCCTCAAAAGCTAAGCCTACGTTAAAAGCTAAAAAAGCGACCAAAGGCTTTGAAGAGACCCTTTGGGATACAGCTAATCAGCTGCGTGGCAGTGTTGAGTCATCTGAATACAAACACGTGGTATTAAGCCTTGTGTTCTTAAAGTTCATCAGCGACAAGTTTGAAGCACGCCGTCAGAAGATGATAGACGACGGGCAAGAAGCTTTTGTTGAGATGAAAGAGTTCTACCAACAAGACAACATCTTCTTTTTACCAGAAGATGCGCGCTGGTCATTTGTTAAAGCGCGCGCTAAGCAAGACGATATCGCCATCATTATCGATACCGCTCTATCAACCATCGAAAAAAACAACCCAAGCTTGAAAGACGCTTTGCCAGACAACTACTTCTCGCGCCAAGGTCTGGAAGTGAAAAAGCTGGCGTCACTTATCGACAGCATCGAAAACATCGATACGTTAGCGAACGAATGTGACATGAGCGAAGAAGACTTAGTGGGTCGTGTTTACGAATACTTCTTAGGTAAGTTTGCAGCAACCGAAGGCAAGGGTGGTGGCGAGTTCTACACGCCTAAGTCAGTGGTAACACTGTTAGCTGAAATGCTAGAACCTTTCCAAGGTAAGATCTACGACCCGGCTTGTGGCTCGGGCGGTATGTTTGTTCAGTCTTTAAAATTCATTAAAGAGCACGAAGGGCGCACCAAAGATATTGCTATTTATGGTCAAGAGTTGACCTCGACCACTTATAAACTGGCGAAGATGAACTTAGCCATTCGCGGTTTATCTGGCAACTTAGGTGAACGTGCAGCCGATACCTTCTTTGCTGACCAGCATAAAGACTTGAAAGCCGATTACATCATGGCGAATCCACCATTTAACCTTAAAGGTTGGCGTAATGAAGCCGAGCTAACCGATGATGCGCGCTTTGCTGGCTATCGCACACCACCAACAGGCAATGCCAACTACGGTTGGATTTTGCACATGCTCTCTAAGCTAAGTGAAACAGGCACCGCAGGCTTTGTATTGGCAAACGGCTCTATGAGTTCAAATACTTCCGGTGAAGGTGAGATCCGCCAGCAGCTTATCGAGAACGATCGCGTTGAATGTATGATTGCTCTGCCGGGGCAGCTGTTCTTTACTACGCAGATCCCTGTATGTATTTGGTTTATCACTAAAGACAAAACCGAGAACACCACTAAAGGTTTCCGTAACCGTCAAAAAGAGACTTTGTTTATTGATGCTCGTGAAGTGGGCACCATGATTAGCCGTACCAATAAAGAACTGACTAAAGACGATATCGCGCTAATTGCTGATACATACCATGCATGGCGCTGCGATGACGCAGAACTCAAAGCGCGTATTGAACGTGGTGACGGCAAAGTAGAGAAGTATGAAGATAAAGCAGGCTTTAGCAAATCAGCGACGGTTGAAGATATTAAAGCTAATGATTTTGTGCTGACTCCGGGCCGCTATGTTGGCGCAGCTGATGTGGAAGATGATGGCATTCCGTTTGAAACCAAGATGAGTGAGCTTTCACAAACCCTATACAGCCAAATGAATCAATCTCAAGACTTGGATAAAGCGATTCGCCGCAATTTGGAGGCGTTGGGTTATGGGGAGTAACTTTTTCTCAACCACAATTGGTGAGCAGATTACTCTTCAAAGAGGGTTTGATATAACCAAGAAGGAGCAGCAAGAGGGTAATGTGCCTGTAGTTTCTTCAGGAGGAATATCAAGTTATCACAATGTGTCTAAAGTAGAAGCGCCCGGAGTCGTTCTCGGTCGAAAAGGTACTTTAGGAACAGTGTTTTTTGTGGAGAAAGACTTTTGGCCTCATGACACATCCCTATGGGTTAAAGATTTCAAAGGGAATAATCCACAGTTTGTGTACTACTTTTTCAAAGGTATGTCTGCGGAATTAAAAAAAATGGATGTAGGTGCAGCAAACCCTGCTCTTAACCGCAATCATGTCCATCCATTGCAAGTTGAGTGGCCTAGGAGAGAGGTTCAAGACCAAATAGTATCTGTTGGAGCAGCATTAGATCAGAAAATTACTCTTAACAACCAAATAAACCAAACCCTAGAGCAAATGGCACAAACGCTTTTCAAATCTTGGTTTGTCGATTTTGACCCAGTAAAAGCCAAAATGAATGGCGAACAGCCAAAAGGGATGGATGCGCCTTTTCTTTCAAAAGAAGTTGCCTCGCTTTTCCCAGAAAAGCTCGTTGAGTCTGAGCTTGGTTTGATCCCTGAGGGTTGGGATATTGCATCCATAAAGGATTTTGGCTCAGTTGTTTGTGGTAAGACACCATCTAAGAAAAATGATGAGTTTTACGGTGGTGATGTGCCATTCATCAAGATTCCAGATACGCACGGGAAAGTGTTCATTACTGAAACGACAGATACTCTGACGCAAGCAGGTGATGAATCGCAACCTAAAAAGCGCATACCGGAAAACAGTATTTGTGTGAGCTGTATAGCGACAGTTGGCCAAGTTTTTATAACAACAAAACCAAGCCATACAAATCAACAAATTAACTCTCTTGTTCCTTACGATCAGAACTCGCTCTACTACCTACTTTTTAAATTCAAGGGTTTGAATAAACACTTCCATGATTTGGCTAGTGGTGGTAGCGCAACATTAAACATGAACACAAGTACCTTTTCTAAGGTGGCTTTAGTTCGCCCCACGGCTGATTTGCTAGAAGCATTTCACAAAACCGTAGGTGGTTTAATGGAGAAAATGTTGGCGAATCAACTTGAGAATGCCACGGTATCAGAACTACGAGATACTTTGCTTCCTAAATTGCTTTCCGGCGAAATCGACTTAGAAAACGTGCAAGTAGAACAAGCTAAAGCACTAGCAGAGTAACCTTTCGTCATTCCAGAAAGTGAGGAACGAACTTATCAGGAATCTCGTTTTTGACGGTGGTGAAAAGCGAGATCTCAGATACCTCGCGCCTCGGTTCTGAGATAACGAAGGTGGGAATTAGATGAATCCGAAATAGAACAAAGCAAAGCGTAGGTGGAACCATAATATAATGAACGCAACTAATACTCGTGAAATCGACATTTCTGAATTGACGACACTGTGTGAAACAAGCACTTTGCAAAAAGGCATCTTGCTTTCACGCAGTGGTGCAGTACGCAAGCTTAACCTTGTTGGCAACACCGCGACCGCACAGGTCAAAGGCAGCCTCAATTATCAAGTGAGCCTCGATTTCACTGGCGATCTGGTTGGCACTTGTACTTGCCCTGCGGCGCAATATCAAATGTTGTGCAAGCACGGCGTGGCGGTTGCCCTTTGCCTACAAGACCAAGAACAAGCTTTAAACCAAAGTAGTGAACGAGATACCATAAAAAATCACCTGCAAAGCCTTGGTGAAGAGGCCATGGTAGAGATGCTACTCGAATACCTAGAAGAAGATGAGTACACATGGAATGCACTGCTGACAAAAATTGAAATACGCGAAAAGCCAGCCGTATATGGCGAGCTGAAAAAGTTGGTTACCCAAGCCTTACCGCGAGAACAGCTCTGGGATTGGCGAGAAAGCCATGATTATTTCAACTCAGCAGAAATTCAATTGAACATGATCATTGAATCAATGCAAAGCCTTAACGCCGATCATCAATGGAAATTAATAAACTACCTTGTTGAACGGTTGAATAAGGTGCTAGAGCAAATTGATGACTCCAATGGCGATCGTTATGGCATTGAAAGCATGATTAACGAACACATGCCAAAGACGCTGGCAAAGCTTAATTGGAGTGAGCAAGAGAAAGCGCAGTGGATGTTTGAGCGTTTGACCCATTACGAATTTGACGTATTTCCTTCGATTGAAGAGAGTTTTGGAGCGATTTGGCAATCTAACACCCACTTTCTAACCTTATGCCGCCAAGCGATAGATCAAGCATCGCAAGATGAGAGTAGCTGGAACTTACGCTCATGGGCAGTTCCGTTAATGAAACACAGCTCCGATTGGCGTGAAGTGGCGGAAATTAAACAAAAAATAGCACGAACGTGTCGAGATTATCTTGAAGTTGTTGATATGTTCATTGATGAGCAAGAGCCGTTAGAAGCTGAGTTTTGGTTAGCTAATGCGAAAAAAATGGCGAGTGATTATGAACTTCGTGCGTGCGAACAAGCTCAATTCCGTCTTTATGTTGAACTAGGTGAAATCCATTCTGCATGGGTATTAGCTAACCGTTTGTTAGAACAATCACCAAGCTTTCAATATTATCAACAGTTAGCGAAGTTTAAAGCCAATTACCAAATTGATGATGTTGAATTTTTCTCCCGCACTGAACTGCTACTTGCCAATGCCTATCAACAACCAGACCGCTATAATCAAGCTTCTGATCGTACGGATGCCTTGGTTCTGTTCTATATCGATAACCAGCAATTAGACAAAGCGTGCGAATGGGTTGCCGAACATAAAATATCAATACAAGGACTTATTTCGCTTGCCGATCAAATTGTGAATGATAAACCTGAAAATACGCTGGATTATTATCTGCGAGCAGTCTCATCTTATATCGAACAGACCAATAATACGGCTTACGATCAAGCTTTAGAGTTACTTCGACGTTTAGAGAATATGCTGAAATCGCATCCTACTCAATTGGCGACATTTTATAGTCAGGTGGCGCAACTCGCTACCACGTACAAGCGTAAGCGTAATATGTTCGCTTTAATTCAGAAATATTATTCAAAATATATCTGATTCTGCGGAGGTGACAAGATCTGCGGTGTTGAGAAAATGGAACAAAGCCCGAAACCGAGTTACTACAAAACAAATTTAAATAACTCAATTTAGAAAACAACAAACAACGTCAAACAGCAGTAGGAAAAGGCGATGAGCTTAAAATTTACTGAAGCCAAACTCGAACAGGCCATTATTGAGCTATTGGGTGAGCAAGGCTACCCACACGTAGTGGGTGAACAAATAGCGCGTGAAGACAAAGAACAAGTACTCATCTTAGATGACTTACGCCGCTACCTTGCCAAGCAGTACCGAGGCGATGCTATAACCGAGAGCGAAATTGACACCATTGTTCGTATGATCTCAACGTTGCCTGCCAGTGATTTATACCATAGCAATAAAACCTTCTGCCAATGGCTAACCAATGGCTTTCTGTTTAAGCGTGAAGATCGCTCAAAGAAAGACCTCTATATTGAGTTAATCGACACAAGACATTTGGCACAAGCCTTACGCTTGATGTTTGTCCCGTTGCTAGAGAATAAATCTAAATCAGATAATACTGATAGAGAAGTTGCAGAGGGTAATGTTAGTTACTTAGAAACATATCGCCTAGACCCGACTGATACCAATATCTATAAAATCGTTAACCAGCTAGAGATTGAAGGTGTCGATGAACAAGTTCGAATCCCTGATGGCATCCTTTATGTGAACGGCTTACCGCTGGTGGTGTTTGAATTCAAAAGTGCCGTGCGAGAGAAAGACGCGACCATCTTTGATGCATGGAAGCAAATTTGCGTTCGTTATCGCCGTGATATTCCCAAGCTGTTCGTCTACAACGCGATGTGCATCATCAGCGATGGCGTGAACAACAAAATGGGCAACCTGTTTGCGCCGTATGAGTTTTTTTACGCGTGGCGCAAAGTAACGGGCAACGAGTCTACCGAAAAAGAGGGTATTAATTCCCTCTACACCATGATTGCCGGGTTGTTTAACCAAACTCGATTACTTGATGTAGTGAAGAACTTTGTCTTCTTCCCTGATACCTCTAAGAAAGAGATAAAAGTCTGTTGTCGTTACCCGCAGTACTACGCAGCGCGTAAGCTTTACTACAACATCGACAAAGAACGTAAGCCATACGGTAGTGGTAAAGGCGGTACTTACTTTGGTGCAACAGGGTGTGGTAAGAGCTTTACCATGCAGTTTCTATCTCGCCTATTGATGAAAAGCATCGATTTTGAAAGCCCGACCATTGTACTTATTACCGACCGCAACGATCTCGATGACCAGCTTTCTAAACAGTTCTGTAATGCCTCTGATTACATTGGTGATGAGATGGTGGTGCCAGTTAAAAGCCGTCAAGATTTAAGAGATAAGCTACAAGGCATCAAGAGTGGTGGTGTGTTCCTGACTACCATTCATAAGTTCACCGAAGACATCGAATTGCTTTCAGAGCGTACAAACATCATCTGTATTTCTGATGAAGCGCACCGTTCACAGGTCAACCTCGATAAGAAAGTGGTGATCAAATATCAAGATGGTGTAGCCGTCGATGTGAAAGAGACATACGGCTTTGCTAAGTATCTACACGACTCTCTGCCAAGCGCGACTTACGTTGGCTTCACCGGAACGCCGATAGATGCCACCCTTGATGTATTCGGTGATGCAGTAGACAGCTACACCATGACAGAATCTGTTAATGATGAAATTACGGTTCGTATTGTTTATGAAGGCCGAGCCGCTAAAGTCATTCTTGATAACAGCAAGCTTGAAGAGGTCGAGAAATACTACCAAGCGTGCGCAGAAGCGGGCACCAATGAACATCAGATAGAAGAGAGCAAGAAAGCTTCTGCCAATATGAACGCGATTCTTGGCGACCCTGACCGTATTGAAGCTTTGGCGAAAGACTTTGTTGAACATTATGAAGGGCGAGTTAAAGAAGGTTCCACGATAAAGGGCAAGGCGATGTTTGTCTGTGCGAGTCGTGAAATCGCGTTTGATTTTTATAAGCAAGTCAAAATCTTAAGGCCAGAATGGTTTGAGGAAAAGCTATCAATTGATGGCGTCGAGCTGACTGATAAAGAGAAAGAAGAGTTAAAGCCACTTGCGATGGTGCAAATGGTGATGACGCGCGGCAAAGACGATGATCCTGATCAGTACAGCCTGTTAGGAACCAAGGAATATCGAAAATCGCTCGACCAGCAGTTTAAGAGTCCTAAGTCGAATTTCAAAATAGCCATTGTAGTCGACATGTGGTTAACAGGTTTTGACGTTCCTGAATTGGATACTATCTACATCGATAAGCCGTTGCAGAAACACAACCTGATTCAAACCATCTCACGTGTTAACCGTAAGTTTGAAGGCAAGGCGAAAGGGCTGGTTGTCGATTACATTGGTATCAAGTCGCGAATGAATCAAGCCTTAGCAATGTATTCAAAGGCTGATGAGACTAACTTTGAAGATATTCGTTTTTCTGTCATTGAGGTGAAGAACCACCTCGATCTATTAAGACAGATGTTCCACAAGCTCGATACGTCAGGTTATTACACAGGAGAGCCGTGTAAGCAGCTTGAGTGCCTTAATCAGTCGGCAGAATACATTCTTCAAACCAAGAAAGGCGAAACCCGATTCATGGCTTTAGTCAGCCGTATGAAGGCTGCTTATGATGTTTGCTGTGGTAGTGAATTGTTATCTCAGCAAGAGCGTGACCAAATTCACTTCTATATCGCAGTTCGCTCCATCATCTTTAAGTTAACCAAAGGTGATGCACCAGACACGGCACAAATGAATAAGCGCGTTCGAGAGTTAGTGGCAGAAGCACTCCGTGCCGATGGAGTAGAAGAGATCTTTACCATTGGTGATGAGCACGCCGAAGCGATCGATATTTTTGACGAAGATTACCTAGCTCGCATCAACAAGATTAAGCTGCCTAACACCAAAATTCAGCTACTTCAGAAGCTACTAGAGAAGGCGATAAGCGATTTTAAAAAGGTCAACCAGCTGCAAGGCATGAACTTCTCTAAGCGCTTCCAATCGCTGGTGGAGCAGTATAACGAACGCCGTGAAAATGATGTGTTGAATGGCGAGGAGTTCGATACCTTCTCTCAAGAAATGACGGACATTATCTTTGATATCGTGAAAGAAATGGGCTCGTTTGAAGACCTAGGTATCGACCTAGAAGAGAAAGCGTTCCTCGATATCTTGAACCACATGCGCAAGAAGTACGATTTCACTTACGACGATGACAAGATGCTCGAACTGGCGAAGGAAATGAAAACTACCGTAGACAATGTCGCCCAATATCCAGACTGGGCAGGGCGCGATGATATCAAAGCCAAGTTGAAAGTGGATTTAATCTTACTGCTACACAAATACGGCTTCCCACCAGTAGCCAACGATGATGTTTACAAAGGCGTGCTAGAGCAGGCTGAGAATTATAAGAAGAATAGTTAGGGGCAAGTGAATATGGTTAAAAAAATAGAAGTAGTAGCGGCCATTATTCAACATGAAGATAAAACTTTGTGTGTTCAGCGCGGTCCTTCAAAGTTAGCTTATATCCATGAGAAGTTTGAATTTCCCGGCGGGAAAGTGGAAGTAGGTGAGCAGAGAGAAGAAGCCATTAAAAGAGAGTTGAATGAAGAGCTGCATCTGAATATCGAACATGTAGATTATTTCATGACGGTTGAGCATGCTTACCCTGACTTTCATATCACGATGCACGCTTATTTATGTCCTGTCGAAAACCGAAAGATAGTACTTACTGAGCATATTCAAGCATTGTGGTTAAATCTCGATGAACTAACTTCTTTAGATTGGGCTGCAGCTGATGTTCCCATCGTTGCAAAGTTGCAAGCAAACTGAAGAGGACCGTGAATGACTTATTGCTATGCAAATAGGATTGATGTCTTTCTTCAAGAACAAGAAGAAAACTGGTTGGCCAACATGTGTTCTGAGTTTTGTATTAACTTCCCTGGCTTAGAGCTCGGTGAACTTCAGAAACGAGCTTGGGTTGATTGTTTTCATCATCTTCAGAAAGAACTCTCCAAGCGTGCCCAATCTGATGGCTATGTTATTTTTGAGTATGCTCTACCAATGGAAGGAGGGCGTAGGCCTGATGTTCTGCTTCTAGTCGAAAATAAGCTATTCATTTTAGAATTCAAAATGAAGGATCGCTATCAGCGAGCGGATTATGATCAGCTGTGCGGCTATTATCGAGATCTCTGTAATTACCATCATGAAAGCGCCGAGCTAGAGGTGATTGCCGGTTTGGTTTTGACTCAATCCACCGGTAAATTAACGGATATCGAAAGTAATATCTCAATCCTATCTAGCGATAAACTCAAAGCCTTTCTTGATAAGTATTTAACGGGCGCTCCTACTAACACTGATTTAAAACAGTGGCTTGAATCGCCCTATGCACCATTACCTAATCTAGTAGATGCAGCGGTAGAGATATTTCAAAACAACCCAATAGAAGAACTAAAGAGTGCTAAGAGTGCAGGGATTTATGAAGCGCTTGATGAGTTGGATAAAGTTACTGCTTGGGTTGAGAGCGAAGGAAATAGAAATCGGGCGAGTGTATTAACCCTGGTTACTGGTGTTCCTGGAGCAGGGAAGACGTTGCTGGGTTTGGAGTTTGTACATCGGAACAAAAGAGGTCAGTTTCTATCTGGGAATGGCCCGCTGGTAGATGTCTTGCAATATGCTCTTGATGACAAAACGTTTGTTCGGGCGTTGAAAGACTTTAAACGCGAATACATGAAGCCACGTACAACCCCTCATACTAATTTGGTTGTTTTTGATGAAGCTCAGAGGATGTGGGACGAAAATAAAAACAAGAATTACCAAATGTCGGAGCCTTCTTGCATCATCAGGATCGCAGATAAAGATAAAACGCCTTGTCACTATGTCGCTCTAGTTGGAGAGGGACAAGAGATTTATGTAGGTGAAGAGGTGGGTATTTCTCTTTGGTGTGATGCTTTGAAAAGTAGTGAAGAGCCTTGGATTGTTTTTTGCCCACCAGCGTTAGAGCATCATTTTCAATTCATGAGCAGTAATCGTGTTCGAGTAAACCCATTGCTAAATTTAGATCAGTCTTTACGAGCTCATAGCGCAAGTTTATATCCTAAGTGGGTGGAAGGTGTTTTGAATGATAAGCCGGATGTTGCGCTGGCTAAGCAGACGATTAAAGACGGTTTTAATATCTATCTAACCAGAGATTTGGAAAAAGCCAAAAGATACTGTCTCAATAGATATCAAAACACCAACAAGAAGTATGGCTTGTTAAGTTCGTCAGACAACATCAAGTATAACAAACAACCATTGGGCCCATGGTTCCATGATGACGTTAGTTCTTCGACATCGTGTTGTAGTTTCCAGCGCACAATTAGTGAGTTTGATTGCCAGGGGTTAGAGCTTGATATGCCAGTGCTAATCTGGGCGAAAGACTTTCTCTACGATGGCAGTAGTTGGGTTCTTCATAAAGGCAATAGAAATGTTCAAAACCCTTTTCAAATAAAGCTTAATAGTTACCGGGTACTGATGACAAGAGGTAGAGATGGCGTAGTGTTTTATTTCCCTCAAGAGGCACTGTTCGACGAAACTTACGAATATTTCTTAAGTGCAGGTGCACAATGCCTATAAAGGCAGCAATCATTCAATCAAAACTATAGTTGTGTTTATCAAAATCCTGTTAGAACAGGACAAAGCAAGAATAATAGTAAGGAAAGAGGCTAGGTATGGACGTTTCAAAGCGGTCAGTTGAGGATGCCGTAACTCGGTTGAAGCAAGATGGTTATTACGAAAAGGACTTTCATCACTTTGTTGAAATTGAAGGCAATTTGTATCCAGCAAAAAGACTCTACAGTGTGATTTTTGATGTTCACCACAGTAAGTGTCATACCTCTGACGCTGAGAGGTTTTTTGAAAAGCACGGATATGAACTGGTTAACAAAGACCCACTAAAAGCTATCCCTAGTATTTGGAAAGTTTCCCATGGAGTTGGTGAGATTTCTTCAGCAAATTCAGATTGGTTAGATAAGAACCAGTATATTACGGTACACGAGAGCACAAAAAAAAGCCAAGGCTTGAAGTTTGTTCGAGAGGTGAAAGTCGGAGATATTGTCAGCCTTTGTCGGAGTGGGGATGTTAAAGCATTAGTTAGAGTTGCAAGTGATATAGTTAGCGATCCTGGTTGTCCATTGGGGGCTGGGTGGCAACTTAGAAAATACGTGGTGATAAAGTGGTTGCCTAAATTGGTGCGGTATTCAGGCTTAGGTAATGGATGGGCTCCTAGTTATAACAATACACTGGGGAAAGTTCCACATCAAAAAGCGGAGTTAGAATTGTTTCAGGAAAACATACTGCGCCCATATTATTTAACCAGTCTAATGGACTTAGCTGAATTACCTCAGATAGAGCAATGTTCAAAAGAACCTAGAGATCTTGTGCTTATGCCTCTTAATCAAATCTTATACGGACCACCAGGGACAGGCAAAACCTATCACACTATTGAAGCAGCGGTTCAAGCTGCAGAACCTGAGTTTTATGCCAACCTTAATATTAGCGAACAAGCTGGTGGCGCATCAGAAGAACAACGAACAAAGTTGGTGGAAAAATACAAAGAGCTCACAAGAACTGGTCAAATTCGCTTTGTTACTTTTCATCAAAGCTATGGCTATGAAGAGTTTGTTGAAGGGTTAAAAGCAAACTCTGAGGGTGGTGATATCTCTTATGATGTCGAGAAAGGAGTGTTCCGGAAAATCTGCAAGGAGGCAGAAAAATACAGTACTGAAAAACCAGCATCACAAGGCCACAACTTTGAGGTATGTTGGCAAGCTTTCGCAGCAAAGCTTGCAGAAGTAGACAGTCTTGAAATTAACATGTCACAAACCTCTTTTCATGTTGTTGATTTCAATGAAAAGCGCATTTTCTTTGAGAAAAGTAACGGTAAGAAAGATCACACTCTTAGCATCAATACGCTAAAGCAGATCTTTGAGGGCTCAAGGGAATACTCAACAGGTCTTGGTGTTTACTATAACCCACTGGTTCGTTACTTAAAGGGACTAGTGGATATCGAGCAACAGCCTGCGATTAAACGCCAAAACTATGTGTTAGTTATTGATGAGATCAATCGAGGGAATATCTCAAAAATTTTTGGTGAACTGATTACTTTGATTGAGCCTTCTAAGCGCAAAGGTGCGCAGGAGCCGCTAGAAGTCATCCTACCTTATTCTGGTGATACTTTCTCAGTGCCAGATAACCTATATATCATCGGCACTATGAACACGGCGGACCGTTCATTGGCAATGATGGACACTGCATTACGTCGTCGTTTTGACTTTAAAGAGATGATGCCAAACCCCAAGCTTTTTGCTGATAAAGAAGTTAAGGGCATCAATTTATCTAAATTGCTAGAAACACTAAATAAGCGAATTGAAGTTCTCTATGATCGTGAGCATACGCTCGGTCATGCTTTTTTGTTCCCTGTTTTCAATGAGGTTGATGAAGGTAAGGCGTTTATCGAGCTACAGTCAGCGTTTAAGAACAAGATAATCCCATTATTGGAAGAGTATTTTTATGAAGATTGGAGCAAGATTCGTTTAGTCCTTGGTGACAGTTTGAAGCAAGATGAGAGACTACAATTTTTAAAAAGAACTGAAGACTCCTACAGTGAGTTATTTGGCCCTGAACATGGATTGGAGCTGTATGAGGATTGTAAAGTGACATACTCATTCAAGCCTTTTGGGGCAGGGACTGTTTGGCAAAACCCGGCAGCGTTCAAAGCTATTTACGCAAAAGATAGCGAGTAAGGCTAGTGAAAGCCAAACAAGAAATTACTCTCTTTGAGTATGACTGTTTAGTGAGTGAAGATGTGCTGAAAGATCAGACTGCATCTTCACACGTTCAAGCTATCTCTATATCAGCTTATCAATATCTCAAGCAGCTTTGCTTAAGTAATGAGAATGAAAGAAATCTTCTTCAATTACGTCGTCGAAATGGTATGGAAGTTCTGCAAGTTCAAAACTATGCAGGAGTTATGTTCACGCCAGATAAAACGCAAATTGAAATCTTGCCTAAAATCGGAAAAGGCTTCACAGATGAAGGTATTGACAACAACTATGATGACGCTTATGTGAAAGCTCGGCACACACTACTAGTAATGTTACGTGCGTTGAAAGGTTTATCACATATTCAAACCTCGAATGCTAATATTACTCGCCAAAGAATGCCGTTGTTAGAGGTATTTATAGGCCAGTTCTTACAGTCGGTGAACACGCTCCTAAAACGTGGCTTAAGAAGCGACTATGTACGTAGGGAAGACAATTTAGGTTTCTTAAAGGGGAAGCTGAATGTAGGAAAACAAGTTAGGCATAACTCCATTAGTAAGCATAAATTTTACTGTGAGTACGATGAGTTCTTACTCGATCGTCCCGTAAACCGGTTAATGCATAGTGCTCTAAAACGAGTGAAAGGCTATACGCGGAGTGCAGAAAATCAGAAGTTGTTACAAGAGCTAGACTTTGTATTTAATGAAATACCAGAGAGTAAGGACTACAGCGTTGATTTTTCGAAAGTCAGGCTTGATAGAGGGATGAGTTACTACCAAATACCTTTAGACTGGTGTCGACTAATCTTAGAAGGCTTTTCTCCACAAACGATGAAAGGTGGTGCTAACGCAGCTTCTCTTTTATTCCCTATGGAGAAGGTATTTGAAGACTACGTTGCTAAAGTTTTAAAAGAACAACTAGCGGTCAGTCATCCTAAGCTCAGTGTTAGTACACAAGTTACTGGTGAGTACCTTGCCCGTTATGACGGTAGAAACAAATTCAGTTTACGCCCAGATTTGATTATTAAGGAAGGGAGCTCCAATCAAGTCGTGCTCGATACGAAGTGGAAGCTTCTCAATACCAAGTTAAGTAATTCAAATATCTCCCAATCGGATATTTACCAACTGTTTGCTTATGCAAAAAAATACCTTGCGGATGATGAAAGTGGTCAGGATGTGGTGCTGATTTACCCTAGCCAAGACAACTTTGATGAAGCACTGCATTTCCCCTTTGAGTTGGGAGGTGGGCATCAGCTTTGGGTCGTACCATTCGATATATCAGAGAAGAAACATACGGGCATCAGATGGCCATCAGCTTTCCACTTACCCTCTCGTATTGAAGTTCTTCAACAGCAATCAAACTAATGCGAGTGCGGGAAAGACTCTAAGAGTTGATTGTAATGAACTAGATCAATATACATGTGATGGATCAATCTATTATTGCGCCATGAATTATGTACTAAGGCTTGGTGGATATTTAGAAAGAGCTACGAGTTAGATTATCAAAATACCTTAAAAGAGATAACGAGCCACAGGCATAAAAAATATATAAAGCTTTGAAAACTTTTAGCAATAGATGAAGTCTTCGCAGCTTCTTTAACACAAAGCACTCAGCGCATGGTTGAGTTGTAGGTTCATAGAATATCAACAATCAAGTTTGTTGACGTATTAATTTTGGAAGTGATTTAAATGAAAGATAGCCTTAACCTCTCCAGTTTATGGCCCGACTTGAACAGTCTAAACGTAATTCCACCACAAACAGCAGATCAGTTGAGTGCCTTGTTTGTGGTGATTTTGTGGTTTGTAGCGGCATTTTTCTTACTGTGGTCTATATCTGCTTTCATTCGAGCTACTCGTCGTGTGAAGTGGTTAAATCATTTGCTTAATGATGCTGAGAAGGCAAACCCTGCAGATAGTAGACATGACTTAATTGCCAAAGCAGAACTAAAGAAAAATTCAGTAGGGCATTTGTGGCTAGAATTTGATGAAACGCTGTTGGAAGTCAGAGGACCTGACGAGGTGTTACGGTTACATAATACATTTGATGCTGACTATTTCTTCAATAGTTCCACTCTGGCTGGTGGTAGCACTGAGAATAGAATGATAGCTGCAGTGCCTGGTTTCTTAACGGCCTTAGGGGTAATCGGTACTTTTGTGGGTTTGCAACTCGGTCTTTCTGACTTAAACATTGCAGGTAATGTGGATGTAAATGAAATGAAAGATGGGGTGGCGGGAGTTATCAATGGAGCAAAAATTGCTTTTATGACATCAGTCTGGGGTGTCCTATTGAGCGTAGCTTTCAATTTCATTGAAAAAATACTTGAACAGATTATTAGGAAAAAGATTAAGGTTCTGCAAAATAGAATTGACAGATTATTCCCTCGATTGAGCGCTGAAAACCAATTGCAATCTATTGCGAACAATAGCCAGCAGTCACGTGAAAGTCTACAAGGGCTAGCTGAGAAAATTGGCGAGAAAATGCAAGAGTCTTTAGTACAGGCAACTCAGGGCATTCAACAAGGCCTGGAGAGCAGCTTAGAAAAAATTATGGCTCCTGCTATTAATAAGCTCGTTGACGAAACCTCTGACGGTAATCAGAAAGCATTAGAGAGTGTTCTTCAATCATTCATGGATGGTTTCGGGCAGCAGGGTGAACAGCAGCGTGTTGCTATGGATAGTGCCTCTAAAGGAGTGAATGAAACTTTAGAATCTATGAGCACATCTTTGGCAGCATTTGTTAATAAGCTTGAAGTTCAGCAGAGCGCATCAACGGAGAGAGAGAAAGAGCTGATTTCTTCGATTTCTGTACAGGTATCTGAGTTAGTAACACAAGGTAATGAGCAAAAGAGAATGATGACCGAGTTTGTGGAGAAACAGGTCTCAGAAATGGGTGAGCAACTTAGCCAGAGAGAGAGGGCAGCTTCGGAAAGAGAACAAAAGTTGGCTTCTTCTATGGAAACGACAATTAAAGAACTTGTCGATAATGTGTCGGGGCAAAGCCGAGTGTTAACAGAATTTGTTAATAACCAAGTAGGTGAACTTACACAAACGTTCTCTAAGCGTGATGAGCAGTCAAACCTGATGGAAAAAGAGCGCAATGACATGTTTGTTTCTCAAACAAATGCAATGAAATCGGGAACTGATGAGCTACTAGCACAAGTTAAATCAAGTGTTGATATGCAGCAATCTGCGTCTCATCAGGTTTTAGAACAAGGTAAGCATCTTCAAAATAGTATTGAAACTTCTGTATCTGCATCTGCGAGAGCGACAGAGAGTATGCAGCTATCAGCGGTAGAGTTGAGAAATGCAGCTGACAGTATGAGCGTCTTTGGCTCGAATATTAAAGATGCGGGTAATAAGCTTTCAGGAGCAGTAACTGAAGCTGTAAGCCGTACTAAAGATTTGGCTGAACTGAATCAGTTAAGCGTAGAGAAAATCCACTCCTTGAGAGAGCAACTTGTTGAAGACACAAGTAAATTTGGTGAACTTGCTGATAAGATTAATGGCATGTTAGATAGCGCAGAATCGTCGTTCAATCAATTACGTTCTACTCAAAATGAGTTTTTGACAGAGCAAAAGAGTAACCTGACCGAACTAACTTCAGAAATGAAAAATAACGTGAAGGAGCTGAGTGAGCAAATGTCGACCCTACTGGAAGAGTATGCTGATGAGGCAAATAGCCAAACCAATGAACACCTAAAAATTTGGTCAACGACTAGTACTCAATACGCAACGCAGATGGTTAATGCCGTCAATGCAATTTCAAGTGTCGTAGATGAAATCCAAGACAAAGTGAGTCACTAATGCGTAGAGGTTCGCGATACCAATCAAACGGTTCAGTTGACGAAGAAAACCCGTATTGGGTTTCCTTTTCTGACCTTATGTCAGCGCTTCTTGTTATCTTCATACTGGCCGCTGTAGCGTTAATTATTGAACTTACTCAAAAGACAAATGATGTTGAAGCAGGAATAGAAGAACTAAAAAAAGCTGAACAGGCGAGAAAAGACATAATCTATGACGTTAGAGATGAATTAGCTAAACGAAATGTTATCGTTGAGATCGCCGATAATGACACTGTAATACGTATACCTGAGAGCACTCTAACGTTTGCTTCAGGTAAGGATTCCATCCCAAAGAGCCCTGAAGTCCAACAGGCGGTAAAAGATATTGGTGCTGTGCTTCATATGGCTGTTCGAAAGAACGAAAGATTCAAGTACCTAGATACAGTGTTTGTAGAAGGACACACTGATAGTGATGGGATCCATTATCGAGGGAAGGGGAACTGGGGTTTATCTGTAGATAGAGCTATATCAGTCTGGAATGTTTGGCAAGCTGAAGTAGAACTTACACCTAAATTGGGTGAATTAGAAAATGCATTTGGACAGCGACTTTTTTCTGTAAGCGGTTATGCAGAAACGCGCAGAGCGAATCTACAAGAAGCTAACCAACAAGATAAAAGCCAGAACCGAAGAATCGATATTCGCTTTACGGTCAAGAAACCATCTATTGCTGACTTAGAAAGGATTGTTAATTAGTGCGCCTTCGTATTAAAAAGCTACCGGTAACTTTACGTCATGATCCTTTGGGTAAGTCAATAGAGGAGCTGTCTCAGCTCACCCAGAAACTTGGAGTACTGTCCAAGAACGCTGGTATTGAAAATACTAAATTTAAGTCAGCATACGGTGATGTCTACAAAGCACTGATAGCTAACAAGGCTGTGGAAGATGTAGTAGATACTTCTGTTCATGTGCGAGCGTTGGCAATCTCTTTGCAAACTGACATAAAAAATAAAGTCAGCTTTACTCGTCGTCTTCTCAATAAGATCACAGAAATCGTGGGGAAGCCTAGTGCACTTGTTATTGAATCATTTTATCAGCATTTCCTATCAGAGTATGACCAGCTAACGGATTGTGATGCGACCGCTGAATGGTTATTAGAAGCGAAGCAAAAGAGAGGCTACGAGGGAGAGTTTGATGAGAAACTCCTGTCAAGCAATGGACCTCAGTGGCTCGCTAAGCAAGCAATCGAAAGAAATATTGATTTTGACCATTGGATTAATGAGCTTGATTTACAACATTACGCTAATGGTCGCTATTTGACGACAGCTAAAGGGATCTATTACGTAGAACAGCTTGAAACGATTCCGATCGGTATCGATCATCCATTGTTATCTGAGGTTCAGAAAAAGGCAGTTTTTGAAGCTCAATATGATTCAGAGGACTTGTTAGGACACAAGATTCTGCGAATTTTAATTGGTCGTTCTATTGGTTCTCATATGAGTGAATCATGGATGAATGTAGTGCTTGCTGTGGCAGGAGATCCTCGAGTGCCAAGCTCCAATCCACGGTACATAAAGTGGTGGAGAAATATTGATGCTCAGTTGACTCAAGCGGTTCGGGGATGGTTGTCTAAATTAGACCTTAAGTTGTTCTTAGAGGCTTTGGAGGATTATTCGTATTCCTCATCCAACTATGAACTACAAAGAATGTACCCATCTAGGAAGCATTTTTTAGAAGGAATGTTTGATGCAGGTGTTATTACTAATACACGACTGTATCTGAGTCGAGATGCCGCTCAATATTTGAAACGAAATTATGACGCTAAACACTTGCCAAACTTTTCGACAGTGAAAGATGGGGATAAGTCTATCATCTATGTTCAGATGGAAGGCGCACACATGATTGAGGGAAGCCATAGTTGTTACTTATGGCTTTACAGACACTTAGAACCTTCAGCTTGTGTGTTCAATTATAATATTACTAGTCCAACTTATTCGCAGTTGACCAGTGGATTAAATTACCAAATGACTAATTTATCCGGTGGGGCGACAGCAAAGATTACGCATTCTCCTTCAAGTTATTCTTGGCAGCGACGCGCATTGACTGAACTCAGAGACTTAGGGGTTCAATTGACAGCTAAAGATATTCTTTCTAGTGATGATTATGTCGACTTTAAACAACGTTTCGGAGTAAGAGAATGGAGCTAACTTCTTTAATCAGTAGATTTTTTTCTGGTTTAGATAAAACATCCAAATTTGATTTGGTATGTGATGGTAGCCTTGATTTCACTGCTTCGAAGTCTAACTTAGAAAAAATACGAAGCGGTCGAGCAAATGAGTGGTTCACCGCTCAATTTGTTGCTCTTAAAATGCTTGAAGAACAAGGAGAAGTAACATCGTTTCCCGATGGGTTTATGATGCCTGCATCGACTGCTGTTCGCTTAGATTCAGAGTTGATGACTCTTTTAGGCCTTCCTGAACTTTGGGGAGGAGTAATTGATGCTGACATAAAAGGAAAGGCAAGCAATCCCGACTTTAAAATTGACTTGGCAGTGACTACGCAACAAGGTCGTTCAACGCTTAATTATTCAATTAGTGGTCCTTTTATTAGGTTTGGAAAAGAGGCAGAGTATTTGTTAACACCATCACAGTTGATGGTGTTTGAGGCAAAAAATCTTCATCAAAACTCCGAAAAGTCTGAGTACGATAATTTGCTTTTTCTTCATGCTCTTCAAGAAGCGCAATACCAAGGCTGTCGGTTAAAGTTAAAACATTTTGATAAATTAAGAATTTTAACGCCTAGCTCAGTGACAGTAGATGTGCAGCTTAACGCTAATGGGGACCTTATATTAACGCCTAATATGGGGCAACATGCTAGCCATGAAGCTATCCAGAGGGTGCTAGGTCAATTACAAAGTGATAGTTCGGTTTCTCTTAAAGTAGGAGATGAGATAGTACTTTTTTCTGAGGAAAAACTGAAAGCTGTCAAAGAAGTTATCAGCAATAGGGTTGTACCAAAAAGCCAGGTTAAAGCATTTTTGGAAAATCCCACTGCATTTATTGACGCGAGCTTAGTTGACCTTGATTTAGGGTTTTCTTTAAGGGTTCGTGGTGCAACGGCATTTAAGCATGCCTATTTTGGGGAGACGGATGAATCCGGTATTGATTGGTTTGGTACTTCATTAACAACAGAGGCCATTTATCCAATATCAAAGCTCATTGATGCAATTGATGACAGGCCCGCTTTATTAGAAGTAAGCAAAAAACTCGATGACGCTCAACATACCGGAGCTACAGTTTTTGATTACGAAGGGAAGTCGTATGACATTGGTGATCGTGAGGCTGTGAGTAAAACACTTGTAGCAATCGAAGACAAAATTTCTAAACCAGCTGGTGATACTTCTGAAGATGAACCTGGAGAGTTGGAGAAGGACTCTAGTGAAAAAGAGATCCATGTTGTTGATATCGATCTAAATGATGAGGAGTTGTCAGAAAACTCCCCGCAGGTTGATAAATTGATCGCAGATATGGCGTGGGAAGGTGAGTTAAATTGGGACAATCACAAACGAAAACCATTCCCGCATCAAGAGGTAGGCGTTAGGTGGATTCTGGGGGTAGAACAGAAGATTCTTACTGAACCAAGTATCAGCGGAGCTTTACTAGCTGACGATATGGGTTTAGGGAAAACCTACATGGCTCTCTCCGCTATAGAGCATATGTACCAACGTATGACGATTGACGCTAAGACTAAGAAACCGACATTAATCGTTGCTCCGTTAAGTCTGCTTGAAAACTGGAAAGATGAAGTAGATAAAACATTTGAAGCGTCTCCTTTTAAAGACATAGTCATTTTGCAATCGGCTGCCGATCTAAACAGATACAAGATGGGTGGCGTTGAAATCCGAAATCAAAAGAATTCAGATGAAGAGCTTGAACCTAAATACTCTTTAAAAGTAGGAAAGAACTTTGGTTCCGAACGTCTAGACCAACCACAACGACTTGTTATTACTACTTATCAAACGTTACGGGATTATCAGTTTTCATTGTGCTTAATTGATTGGGGTGTTGTTGTTTTCGATGAAGCTCAGAACACTAAAAATCCTAATGCCCTGCAAACCAGGGCAGCTAAAGGACTGAAAGCGGATTTTAAATTGGTCGCTACCGGTACGCCGGTGGAGAATAGCTTGGCAGATTTTTGGTGCTTAATGGACACTGCCTCTCCCGGGTATTTAGGGACTTATCAGGAGTTCCGTTCTCACTACATTTCACCTATTCTCAAATCTGCCGGAGATGAAGTTGAAGAGGTCAGAGCTAGACTAGGGAGAGAGTTGCGTATTGCGGTGGGTGCTTTGATGCTTAGACGAGTTAAAGAAGATAACCTGAAGGGCCTACCGGCTAAGAATATGTATGCTGGTGGACACTTTGATGGGTGGGAGTACCTGAAAGAATTAGAATCTACGATGGTCGGGTATCAGCGCGATGTCTATGAAGGAACGATAAGTAATCAAATTGAAAATGAAGATAGTCATGCCTTAACTACATTAATGAGATTACGAGACAGTTCATTACATCCGAGATTAAGTGACGGTGGACGACTAGAACTTCCTAGAAGCAGTAAAGTGGCTCGTGAATTATATCTAGAGTCGGGGAAATTAAGTTCATTGCTTGAGACTCTTGATAGAATTAAGAGCCGACAAGAAAAATGCATCATTTTTGCCGTAAATAAGCGTCTACAGAGCTTTTTAAGCATCACCCTCGGTCAAATCTATGGTTTAGGGCCACTGTCGGTAATAAATGGTGATGCTAAAGCTGTAGCTAAAAGAAAGTCAGTTCCAACTCGTAAATCCATGATAACGGACTTCGAAGCTAAAGAAGGCTTTAATTTGATTGTTATGTCACCAGTGGCGGCGGGTGTTGGTTTAACTGTCGTTGGCGCTAATCATGTCGTCCATCTGGAGAGGCACTGGAACCCAGCTAAAGAAGCTCAAGCAACCGATCGGGTGTATCGAATTGGGCAAACAAAAGATGTTCATATTTACATCCCTTTGTTACATCATCCTGAGTTTGAGTCGTTTGATGTCAACCTTCATAGGCTACTAACGCAGAAAACTTTATTGAAAGACGCTGTAGTCACTCCAGAGGATGTTGTACCGCAGCCATCTGGTGTCGGAGGGAGCATTACTGGGGATCTCATTAATAAACGTATAACACCTGACGAGTTGGACAAATTGAGTTGGCAGCAATTTGAGGCTCTGTGTTTGACGCTCCTGTCCAAGCATTATGATAGTGAAAGCGCGTGGTTAACGAATGCTGGTACTGACCATGGTGCCGATGGTGTAATCCTGACTCAGTCGGGCAATATTCTAATGCAAGCTAAATATACGCAACGAAGATACGATGGATATAAAGGTATACAAGAGATTCACTCTGCTAAGCCGATTTATGAATCTGAGATGCAGAAAACTTTCGGCCGTTTAGTATTTATAACTAACTCACCATCGTTAGCTAAGCGAACTGATGATATAGCTAAAACATGCGGGGTTGAGGTTATCGATAGAGCTAAGCTGCTAACATATCTAGATGAGAATGAAGTGACTTACAAAGATGTTCTAACTCGTCTTGAGAAGCGTAGGCTTAAGGTGTGAAAATTTTATAATACGTGCTGGTACCGTTTATGGTCGACCAGCATGTTTGTTTTGTAAAAGTAATCTGCTCTTCAGATAAATTTAGTGCTGATCTTGTCTCAGAAGTTGAGTTTTTTCCGAAGTAACACCTGAGGTAACATCTTAAAACTCGATTTTTATAATGTTTATTTTAATCAATTGGATAGGTTGGATAGGTTGGATAGTAGAGTCCAGTAGCGGCACCACATTATACGAAAGAGCCCACCTAGTGTGGGCTTTTTTGTGTCTGTAATTCCTTGTGTTATCTCGTTCTTTATGAACAATCAAAAAAGTCCACTGAATGTGGGCTTTGATGTAGATCTTGTCGTCTTCTAAGCTAAGCTCGAATGATCATTTGCTCGCGCTCAGGACCTACCGATACCATCACGATTGGCACACCCATCAGCTCTTCGATACGAGTAACGTAATCTTGCGCTGCTTGAGGAAGGCTCTCAAACGTGCGGCAACCCGTGATGTCTTCATCCCAGCCAGCCATATCTTCATATACGGGCTTTAGCTCAGCCGTTTGTGGCCAAATCGGGTTCTCAGTATGTTCACCTGAGTAAGCGGTACAGATCTTAAGTTCAGACAAACCAGATAGGCAGTCAATCTTAGTCAGTGCGATTTCAGTCGCGGCTTGTAGGTCAACGCCGTTGCGAGTAGCTACAGCATCAAAGTAACCCATATCACGTGGGCGACCCGTAGTTGCACCATATTCGTTAGAGCTTTCGCGGAAGCTGTCTTGCTCTTCCATTGCTGTAACGAGCGTGCCAGTACCCACAGACGAACTGAACGATTTAGCAACGGCAATAATACGCTCAGGGCGAAGGGCAGGTAAACCGCTGCCAATGCCTGCATAAGCTGCAGTTACATTCGAAGACGTTGTCCAAGGGTATTCACCGTAAACAAGGTCACGACCTGCGCCTAACTGAGCTTCAAACAGTAGGTTTGCGTCTTGCGATTGCAGTGCTTTAAGCGGCTCTGTCACGTTGCAAATGAACGGGCGCCAAGCTTTAGTCACTTCAAGTAGCCATTCTGTCATTTCAGAAGCAGTCTGAGAGAAGTCACACTGAGGGTATAGAGCTTTAAGTTGAGGCATCTTCCAATCAAGTAAAAATTGAATACGCTGCTCCAAAATCTCAGGTTGATTCAGCCATCCCACAAGAATGCCTTTCTTCATCACGCGATCGCCGTATGCTGGTGCAATACCTTGACGTGTTGAGCCATAAGCGCCGTCACCCAAACGCTCTTCTTCAAGGGTATCTTCAAGGGCGTGTAAGGGGAGACACAGTGTCGCACGGTCTGAAATCGCCATTTTTACTTTGATGCCAGCTTCTTGAACTTCTGCAATCTCTTGAGTTAGCGCAGCAGGGCTGATCACCATGCCAGGGCCAAGAACCGCTGTACAGTCAGGATTAAAAATACCACTCGGTAGTTGATGCAGTTTAAACGTACCGAAGTCGTTTACTACGGTATGGCCGGCATTGTTTCCGCCTTGAAAACGAATGCTAGCAGAAGCTTGGTCTGCTAAAAAATCGACGATGCGGCCTTTGCCTTCATCACCCCAGTTTGCGCCCACAACAACGATAGATGGCATAATTTTTCTCCTAACTGATTGAGAAATCATGTTAGGCCTACAAAGTGGATAAGAGAAATTAATTATCTTTATTATCTTGATAAGGATTTCATATATCCTTAAAGTCTTAAGCTATAAACGAGATTCCCTATCGCGTTCGTTTATCACTGTAGGGAATGATATAAGTGACACGAGAGAGGGGACATGATGCTCGATATTAATTTGTTGAAGACGTTTGTGACGCTTGCGGAGTACAAGCATTTTGGGAAAGCGGCCAATGCACTGCACATGACACAACCCAATGTGAGTTTGCACCTAAAACAACTAGAACAACAAACACGCATAAGGTTGATTGAGAGAAGCCCATTTCAATTGACTCAAGCGGGTCAGCGGCTATTGGAAACAAGCCAAAGAACGCTACTCGAACTGCAGATTTGTCAGGCCGATCTCAATGCCATTAACGACCTTAAAATAGGGACGTTAACCATTGCCGTAAGTGACATCATTTCTCGATTTTTGCTAATTCGTCCGTTCCAGAAGTTCAAAGCGCAGTATCCCGGTATTGACCTTACGCTCTTGAATACCACGTCATCTCAGGCATCGAATTTAGTTAAAAATGCTCAAGCGGATATTGGTTTTGTTATCGCCAAAGAGCAGCACAACGAGTCTTTGTATTTCACTAAGCTGCAAGAGCTTTCTTGGTGTGCGCTTGGCGATGGGGTTGATATCCGAGACTCTGATGCAGAGCTCACTTTGATTCTACTAGGTCATGATACGAGAACGCGTGACTTTATTGATGAAGGTTTACCAAGCCTTAATCTACCTAATTATAGGGTGATGGAAGTAGGGAGTGTCGATGCTCAAATCGACTGGGCAGAAGCGGGATTTGGTGTGGCTATTGTCCCGGAGTTTGCGGTATCAACCAAGCAGCACCTGCATTCGAAAGTGACACCATTGACCAACTTCTCGAGCACCAGTCTTGGTTATATTGTTCGGCAGAACCAAGTCTTGTCGAAAGCAACCAAGCAGCTGTTAGGTTGGGTGAATGATGAGATTATTTCATTGCAAAACAAATAAATACAATCATTGAGTTTGACTCAATCAGCCCACCTCGAGTGGGCTTTTTTGTCCCTGGAAAGCCTCGTTTTTACTGAATCAATAATCTTTGGAACAAACTAGCGCTCACCATCAACTATTCGTCCCGCAAATCAGAGTTTCAAAATTCATCGTTGACAAAGTTTGATAATCAAACTAAATTTCAAATTATTACTTTGATTGTCAAATTACTTGTCAATCAAAGGGCTTTTATTTGCAACGATCATCTAACCACAAACACAAGCTAAGGACGCCATTTTGAGTTTTCCAACACGTCACCAACACAACTTTTCTTCACATAACAGTCAAGGTGAGAAACGCACGTTCTATGTCCTGTTATTGACCGTCGTTACCATGGTTGTCGAAATTGTTGCAGGTACTATTTACGGCTCGATGGCATTGCTTGCCGATGGTTGGCACATGGGGACGCACGCCGCAGCGTTTGGTATCACCTTATTTGCATACCGTTATGCGAAGAAACATGCCGAGAGCGAACGTTTCTCTTTCGGTACTGGCAAAGTCAGCGTGTTAGGGGGCTACACCAGCGCGATTGCATTGGGGATTGTGGCATTGTTGATGCTGGTGGAATCAGTACATCGTTTGTTTAACCCACAAGCGATTCAGTTCAATGAAGCGATCATCGTTGCTTGTATTGGTTTAACTGTGAATGTGGTGAGTATGTTTTTACTTGGCGATCACCATCATGATCACGGACACGAGCATGGCCACAATCATAGTAAGAATCACGGTCATTCACATAGCCATGAGCACGACAGCGACCATGGTCATAAACATGGCGAGCATCACGGACACCATCATGATCACAACCTACGCGCAGCCTACATGCATGTGTTGGCGGATACTCTAACTTCGCTGCTTGCGATTGTTGCGCTGCTATTTGGTAAGTTTTACGGTTGGAACTGGTTAGATGCAGCAATGGGAATGGTTGGCGCATTCGTGATTGCTAAGTGGACGATGAACCTTATGAAACAAACCAGCCCAATCCTGCTGGATGAGAATATCGACCAAGATTATCGTGACTCAGTGACCAAAACCTTAACGCCTTATGCGTCGGTCACCGATTTCCATATGTGGAAGGTGAGTGGGCATCACTATTCAGCAGCGATTACTCTTGAATCAAACAGTGATAAAACCGTCTCTGAATATAAACAAATGCTCGCCAAGTTTGATAAGATTAATCATCTTACTCTTGAAGTGCATTCAAACGACCATGCGAAATATAGAACAGCTTAACCAAATACTGACTGAGTTCTACGATAAAATGTCTTCGTGGGAGCAGTCTGTTGTCAAAGAGACGGGTTATTCCCTGGCTCAAGTACACACCATTGAAGTACTTGGTATGCATGGTGCGTTAAGAATGAAAGAGCTCGCTGAAAAGTTGGGTATTACCACGGGTACACTTACTGTTCAAATAGAAAAGTTGGTTAAAGCTGAATTGATTGAGCGCCATGAACACCCAACAGATCGTCGTGCGATTGTGGTTGCCTTGACGGATGAAGGGCAGAAGATACACGTTCACCACAATCAGCTTCACTTGAATTTGGTTAATGAGCTGACGCAAGATATCGAAGAAGACGAGAAAGCGGTGTTATTGAAGTGCCTAACCAAGATGGTAAAAGCGTTTTAGCCAGCCTTGAATTCGCACCTAACTCTTTAGCTGCAAAGCGATTGACTAGAAAATCAAAAGATGGACCTGACTCGAATTGAGTAGGTCCATTTTTTTCGCCGTTTACGCTCTACTGTACAATCATCAATAGACGGATTCACTGTTTAAAAACCAAGTCAAAACCTCCAATATTGCGCTTCGCTCGTGCTCTTCTGGAGAGCCAAAAAAATGTCATCATAAATAATGCATCCAAATGTGCGTCAAAGTCTTTTAATTCAATGCCTTGTACACCATGACATTCAAGCCATTTATGTTCCGTCAAATAGCTGTCTCTCACTTTTATCATTCAACTAATGTACATGTATTCAATTTGTGTTATTGATGCTTTTATCTTTAGTGAAAAGATTCATTCTCTGTTTGAATACCATTGAGAATGTCACTGCTGGTGGGCTGAACAGTCGCTAGATTTAGTGCTCATTACTGATACAAAAAATATAACAATAATCAGGTCGCGCAAGTTGGATATCCATTCTTTGATGCGATTTATTTGGATACTCATAGTTAATTTAGTAAAGACGAGCCACGTATATGAACATAAAGAAAAAGCTCTATTCGTTGGGGATGTTCTCCATCTTCGGCATGATTTCACTGCTGTTTACCACATCACAATTTGCAGACACCACCGCTCAAATGAGCGAAGCCAAACAAATTACCAAAGAGCTTGAAGTGCGTTTGCTCAACCTTCGCCGTAACGAGAAAGATTTTTTACTGCGTAGCGATATGAAATACCTCGACAAGTTCGACGTAAACTACAACAAATTCTTAGCGTCTGAATCTGAGCTAGATACAGTGCTCAGTGATTTAGGTTTAGCCAACAGCACACACCTACGTGAAGACATCGAAACCTACCACACCAGCTTTGTTAACTTAGTTAAAGCGAGCGAAGTCTATGGGCTATCACGTGACAAAGGTATGCTAGGCGAGTTTCATGTTTTGCTCGATAACATCAGCGCGACAGCCAGTGCGGAACAAAAAATCGAGCTTTACCTGTTCAATGACTTAATTGAGAAGGGGGAGTTTGACCCGAGTGTTCTTTCTATAACTTCAAATATGAGTAGCTCAGCTGCTTTGATTGACGCTGCTCGCCAAGTGGTTGAGCAAAAGCGAGTGATTGGCTTGAAGCACAACGAAGGTCTGCTTGGGCAAGCTCGCTCGGGTTCTCATGCTATCGAAACTCAATTTAAAGAGTTCTCCGCGGTGCTAGACCAACAAACGCAGCAAGAGATGGACAAGCTATCGCTGATCAACAACATCCTTTGCGTCACGCTACTCGTGTCGATCATTCTGTTCAGCTGGTTAATCGTCCGTTCTATCATTGGTAAAATTGAGTCACTGCTTTCGGTGATTCGTAACATCGTTGATTCTAACGACGTGTCTATTCGTTCGCACCTTGATGGCAAAGACGAACTCAGCACTTTAGGCCAATACTTCAATCAACTGTTGGATCAACTGGAAGGGCTTATCGCTGCCTCTCAATCTAAGTCACTGCAACTGACACAAAGCACATCGAACATGCATGATGAGCTAGAGTCAGTAATCAAACAGTTTGAAGTTCAAGCAAATCACACATCTACAATGACAACGTCAGTTCAAGAGATGGTACTCACCATTGGCGAGATCTCTGAAAGCACATCGGTTGCCGCTGAAGGTGTACATCAAGCGAAAGTGAATGCCGATAAAGGCCGTGAAGTGGTGGTTGAAACCATCAGCAACATCACCCAGTTGTCTGAACGTCTTTCAAGCAGCCAAGATTCGATCAGTTCACTGAACCATCATGTTGACCAGATCGGCGATGCAGTAAACATCATCCAAGGCATTGCAGAACAAACTAACCTATTGGCATTGAACGCAGCAATTGAAGCAGCACGTGCGGGTGAACAAGGTCGTGGCTTTGCGGTAGTTGCCGATGAAGTACGCGCACTAGCAAGCAGAACGCATCAATCGACCACAGAGATAACTTCAGTGGTGAGTGCAATTCAAAGCCAGATGCAGGCGTCGATGGCAGAGATTGGCGAGTGTAATCAACAAGGTCAACTAACGCTGAAAGATTCGGAAGAGCTGGATGCGAGCTTGCAACTTATCTTGAGCGACATGGAAAGCATCCAAGGTAATTCAGAACGTATTGCTTCAGCGATTGAAGAGCAGGGCGCAGTAATGGCGCAAGTGAGTGACTCAATTACTGAGCTGAACACTATCTCGAACGACAATAACGCTTCGGCGCAGCATTGCTTAGTTGAAGTGGACAAGGTAGCAGAGCAAGCGAACGATATGGACCAAGCGGTCGCGCAGTTCAAGACTTCATAAAAAACATAGAACTTACTAAAACAAAAGGCGTGGATCATCTACGCCTTTTTTGTGCCTGAAATTCAAAGTAAGCGTGTCACGAACCCCGCATTCTAATTAACCAGCACGAAGAATAAGATCATCTCTCCAACCCAAAGGAGAGTTGAAATGGTAAAACGACGCACCGACCTAGAATGGCAATCACTGTTTGAACAATATGAAAGTAGCAGTGTTACCCAACGCGCTTTTTGTGAAGAGCATGGACTGAGTTTATCCACGTTCTTCGCCAAACGGCGTCAACTCCAAACAGCAAGCCAATCGGAATCTGTCGGATTTGTTAAAGCCGAAATCGTTGAAAAGACAACCAAGTATCAGGCCCAGATAGCTACGGCGAACATGACACTTCTCATCAATGATGTGGAGCTGAGCATTCCTCAAGGCACGCCAGCCACCTATCTTGCTGAACTCATTGGAGCTTTGTCATGAAAGGTATGCTCAGCGCTCCAGACATTTACCTTTATCGTGAAAGCGTCGATTTTAGAAAGTCCATCAACGGCCTTGCAGCGATTATCGAAAATGATACTGACTT